>JAISEW010000206.1 GCA_031263945.1 Gracilibacteraceae bacterium
AAATCAAAGCCGCCAATCTCCTGCCGGCGTTTCTGACCGCGGCGGGATACTATTTTCTGTTCATGGCCTGACCGGCTTAAAACAGTAACATCAAAAGAATATTTTTCCGCGATAGAAAACCTACGCCATATGTCAGTCAAAACCTTTATGTATTAGCGGAAGCATTAATTCCTGAAAATGTAAAGTTGGGGTGGATGATGGGGATCGAACCCACGAGTGCCGGAGCCACAATCCGGTGCGTTAACCGCTTCGCCACACCCACCGCGTTTGCCAACGAATGTGATTATAACATAAAGGCTGAAAGCGCACAAGCTAAATTGCCATAAAAAAACGCCGAGCCGTCATTCCGGCTTACCACGCTTTCGCGAAGCATATAAGGCGATCCCGGTTCCATTCTCCCTCTCCCGTCATTCTGGGCTCGTCCCAGAATCCATGTTCCATTCTGAAGGCTGGATTCTTGCATTACTTGGCTTCCCCTATCAGTACAGTTCGGGGCGCCGGGCTGAGAGAAGCGGCAGTTTTTCCCGGACGGCCCGCACCTCTTCAAAGTCGATGCTGACCACGGCGGCGGTTTCTTCCGTCCCGGCTTCATACAATATGTCGCCCCACGGGCCGGTCACCATCGAGTGAGCGTGAGAAACAAAGCCTTTTTCCCCGCGGGCGGCGGAAACGGCGGCCATAAAAAGCTGGTTGTCCACGGCCCGCTGCCTGAGCAAGGTTTCCCAATGGGCGGCGCCGGTAACGGCGCTGAAAACGGCGGGAGCGATTATGAGTTCCGCGCCGCCCAGGGCCATCCGCAGGGCGAGTTCCGGGAAACGGAGGTCAAAACAAACGCAAAGGCCGCAGCGCCGCCATGGCGTGTCAAACAGAGTCGGGGCGGCGCCGGGCGTGAAGATATCCGATTCCCGCGTCTCCTGTCCCGGCAGATTCAGGTCGAACATATGCAGTTTGCGGTGGCGGGCCGCTTCGCGCCCCGCGGGGTCAAAAACAAAGGCGGTGTTGTACAGGCGCTTTCCCTCGCGTTCCGGCAGACTGCCGGCCACGAGCCAGACTTTGCCGCGGTCCGCCGCGGCCGCCATGCGCCGCCAGGCCGGGCCGCCGCGTTCCTCGGCTAGGGCGGCGTAATATTTAGGCGAGAGCGGACAGCAGAACATCTCCGGCAAAACGACGATATCCGCGCCATCCGCGGCGCAGGAGGCTATATACCGCTCCGCCGTCCGGATATTTTTTTCTTTGTCCGCGGTCACCGGCATCTGGACTAATCCAAGTTTCATCATGGTTAAACCTCACTTTACAAACGCAGCAGCAAAAGATACAGCCCCGTGCCGCCTAAGATGCTGAGGAGGAAATTATGCCGCCACAGGTGGAGCAGGGCCACGGCCGCGCCCGCCGCCAGCTGCGGCAGAGCGGCCCCTGGCGCGCCTAAGTCCAGACCCCTGTAGCAATAAACGACAATAATGGTAATAATTGCTGGGGGCAGGCGGCGGCTGATCCGGAGGACGGCGGGCGGCGGCGCCCCGCCGGGGCGGAAGACGAGAAAGGGGAAGGCGCGGGTCCCCAAAGTGACGAGGGCGATGATGATGATAGCCAGGGCTATGGTCTTATGATCCACGGGTTTCCGCCTTTCTCCCCTCCGGCAGGAGCAGCGCGGCGGCCAGGACTACCGCCGGCAGGAGCATGTTGTCCGGACCGAATAGGGCCAGCGCCAGTACCGCGGCGACGAGGCCGGCCAGAAAGGGGTATTTCGCGGGAACGGCGCGGGCCTGCTCCAGCAGGAGGACGATGAAAAGGGCGGTGAGGGCAAAATCCACGCCGCTCAAATCAAAAGGGACGACCGCGCCGGCGACCGCGCCCAAAAGGCTGCCGGCTATCCAGGCGGCGTGATTGATGGCCGCCAGATAAAAGGAAAACCGGGCCGGATCGGCGCCCGGCGGCGGGGCGACGCTGGTCAGAAGCGCGTATGTTTCATCCGTAAGGGAAAATATGAGGTAAGGCCGGTAGGCGCCGGCGCGGGCGAAGGGATCCAAGAGCGAGATCCCGTAAAACATATGGCGGGAATTAAGGAGAAAGGTCATGAAAGCCACTTGCCAGAGCGGCGTGTTTTGCAGGAAAAAATCCACGGCCATGTACTGCGCCGTGCCGGCGTAAATAATCAGGCTCATCACCAGACTGAGCCACCAGGCGCAGCCGCTGCCGGTCAGGAGCAGGCCGAAGACCAGCCCGATGGATAAATAGCCGAGGATGACGGGGACGGCGGCGTGAAAAGCGTCCTTAAAGGTTTTTTTGTCCATCAGATAATGCCCATCAAAGAATACGGGCCAGCGCGGCCAGAAGGGCGAGGTGGACGGGGTAAAAGGCGTAAAAACTCCATTTCAGGGACGGGCCCCGCCGGCCGTTATACAGGGCGGCCAGCGGCACGGCCAGCATGGCGGCCGCCAGCATGACGATCCGCGAGGGATCAAGCCCCGCGGAGCTCAGGAGAGGGGCGCCGTACTCCAGGAAGATGAACAGGGCGAGGAAAACGAGTTTGCTCTCGCGGGTCTGGGCGAGCGCCAGGACCACGATGAAAACGACGCCAAAACTGCCGTAATCCGTGTCGAGCAGGTCGGCGAGCCAAATGATCGGGCATATGGCGGCCAGAGCGCACAGACGGGCGGCGAGAGCGGGAAAGGCGGGTTCCGCCCCGGCCTCTTTTTCCGGCGCCAGCCGGATCATAATATAGACAACGGCCGCGTAGAGGGCGGCGAGGGCGAGGGTCAGCGGCCACGGCGGCTCCAGCAGCAGGGGGATCAGGAGCAGGAGCGGCAAAAGCGCGGCCGGCGGGCGGCGGAAAGCGGCGACGCCGTTGTAGAAGCAGACGGCGAGCACGCCTAAAAGCAAGGTGTAGAAAACATTGGTGAAGCGGAGGAAATCAACGCCCCCGAAAGAGGCGCCGCCGAGGGCCATGTCAAAGGGGATTTCGGAGATCAGGGCGAAAAGGCCCAGACGAAAGAGATAGCGGTGGATATTGCGGGTGCGGGCGCAGCCTTCCGCGACGAAATACACGAAAAGCGGAAAAGCGATCCGGCCGATAAAACGCAGCCAATAGGGCGTGGAGGCGGAGAAGACCGCGCCGGTGTGGTCCGTGAGCATTATGAGACAGGCGAGGATCTTGAGTCCAAAAGCGGACATATCAGGCCTTTCCCGCGCTTAGGCAGTGCTGATTTAATTCTTCCGTCAGCGCGCGCATCAGCGTCTCGAAATCCACCGGTTTGGCCAGGTGGGCGTTCATGCCGGCCCGCAGCGCCCGGTCGATATCATCCTGATAAGCGTTGGCCGACAGCGCCACGATCGGCACCCGCGCCGCGTCCGGCCGCTCAAGCTTCCGGATGGCGGCCGCGGCTTCATAGCCGTCCATATTGGGCATGAGCAGATCCATAAACACAACCCAGTAATAGCCCTCCGGCGAGGACGCAAATTTTTGCACCGCCGCCGCGCCGTCTTCCGCCTCGTCTATTTCGGCCCGCGTCTCCGCCAGCAGCTCCGACAGCACCAGGCGGTTGATTTCAATATCCTCCGCCGACAGTATATGTTTGCCGCTCAGATCGGGGATGGTCAGTTCTTCTTCCCGGGCCGGCGCTTTGGGCAGAGACAGGCGGAAGGAAAACTCCGCGCCCTGATTCAGGGCGCTTTTGACGGAGATACGACTGTCCATCATCGCCGCCAGGTTTTGGCTGATAGCCAGTCCCAGACCGGTGCCGCCGTGCTTCATGCTGTTGATGCTGCCCTGCTCAAAAGGAATGAAGAGTTTTTCCTGCTGCTCCGCCGATATGCCGATGCCGTCGTCCGCCACGGTAAAAACGACCTCCAGCCGGTCGGGGCTCTCGTTTTCGTATAGGGCCGTCAGGCTGACTTTGCCGTCTTCCGGCGTGAATTTCATGGCGTTGTCCAGCAGGTTGAGCAAAATCTGGCGCAGGCGTAGCTGGTCGCCCGACACCGCCGCGGCGGGCAGATCGGCGATATTATGGCTAAAAATCAGGCCCTTGGCGGCGCAACGCTCGCCGCTGATGCTCGCGATCTCGCTCAGGGCCCGGTTCAGGTTAAAACGCTCATGTTTTATTTTTATTTTTCCGGACTCGATATTCGACATGTCCAAAATATCGCTGAGGATCCCCAGCAAATGCCCGGAGGCCTTGGATATCTCCCGTACGGCGGCGTCGGATTTTTCTTTGGTCGCCGCTTTGCGGGCGATTTGCGACATGCCGATTATCGCGTTCAGCGGGGTCCGGATCTCGTGGCTCATGCTGGCCATAAAACGGTTTTTCGCCTGCGAGGCGGCCTGGGCCGCTCTGGTTTTTTCTTCCAGTTCCTTAGTCCGCTCCGCCACGATATGTTCCAGATTGGTGTTGGTTTCCTCCAGCTGCACGCTTTTCAGAAAATCGGAAACATGCAGGCGGTAAATAAAAACGGAAATCATCATGGTGAAACCGTTGATGATTATGAAATAGGCCCGCATGTCCGTGAGGAACAGTTTTTCCCAGGCGGAGCGCCCCAGGCTGTCCACCACGTTTTGCGTGCAAAGGAGGAATATCAGCGTATACAAAAACGAAACCAGAATGCTGATCACGCTTTGGCGGGGCCGCAGGATCGGCACCATGCCGAAAAGCAGGACGAGGATGATCTGGCCGTTGACACCCTGATGAGACAGAATATTCAGAGAACAAAAGGCCATCTGGAGGACGGAATAGACGTAGAGCAGGCTGTGGACGAGAAAAACCCGGACGCCATGGTTTTTTATCCGCCCGCGTTTGGACAGGGCCAGCAGGATCCAGTAGACGACGCCTACCAGCAAAGTCAGGAGCGACAGCACGATATAAAAATCCAGCGGGACAGCCATCCCTTCCCCCTGTCCCTGCGGGTATAAAACATTCGTCACCTGCAGCACGACCTGCAGCGCTACAATGTAAACGGCGAACCCCAACATGCGATTGGTATTTATTTCCAGAAGTTCGGCCGCGAAGCGCCGGCCGTGCCGCTCCGGGATCCCCGGGAAGCGGGTGGGCGGAGCGGAGGGTTTTTCCTTGGCCTGGTCCATGTCGGCAGTCCTCCTTTCCGTGAATTCAGGCGCTGGTTTTTCCCGTCAGATTTTCCCGCAGACAGGCGGCGACGTCGTTAAAATCCAGCGGTTTGCCCACATGGCCGTTCATGCCGGAGGCGAGGCATTTTTCAATATCCTCGCGAAAAACGTTGGCCGTCATGGCGATGATGGGGACGGCGGCCGCGGCGGGTGCGTCAAGGGCGCGAATTTGCCGCGTGGCTTCGTAACCGTCCATTTCCGGCATTTGCACGTCCATGAAGATCATGTCATAATCTTCGGGCGCGGCGCTGAACATGGCCACCGCTTCCACGCCGTTTTCCGCGCAGTCTATCCGGATCCCCGTCGGTTCGAGCAGGGCGGCGAGGATCTCCCGGTTTATCTCCACGTCCTCGGCCAGCAATATGCGATAAGCGGAGAAATCGTCCTCCCCGGCGGCGGTCAATTCCGCCGTCGTCTGGCTGCCGAGGCCGATACATTCGTTGATGCAGTCGGCGATTTCCGAAGGGAACAGCGGTTTGGACAAAAAGCGGCGGATACCGGCTTTTTTAGCGCTGTCCTCAATATTATTCCATTCCGCGGAGGAAATCAGGATGACGACGGGGTTTTGCGCGCCGTAAACCTCCCGCAGGCGGAGCGTGAAGTCGACGCCGTTTTGCCCGGGCATCATCCAGTCCACAAAATACAGGTCATAGGTATTGTTTTTGATCAGCTCAAAGGCTTCCTCGGCGCCGGCGGCCGTATCGCAGGCAAACCCGAAGCGGCGGGCGATGTCGCTGAAATAATAGCGCGTCTCCATATCGTCGTCCACAGCCAGCACGCGCATATTTTTCCAATTGATGTCAGGCCGCTGGGCGCGCGGTTTTTCCTCCCCGTGCCGCAAACGCACCGAAAACGTGAAATCGGCACCCAGGCCCAAGGCCGAATCGACCCATATTTTTCCATCCATTAATTCTACGATGCGCTTGGAAATGGCCAGTCCGAGGCCCGTGCCGCCAAACTTGCGCGAGGTGCTGCTTTCCGCCTGTTCAAACGAGTTGAAAAGGCGGGATTTTTGCTCCGCGCTGATGCCGATGCCGCTGTCCACCACTTTGATCTGGATGGCGCAAACCCCGTCCTTTTCCCCGGTCAGGCTGGCGTCCAGGTGGATGGAGCCGCGCTCCGGCGTGAATTTGACGGAGTTGGAGAGCAAATTGGTTATCACCTGCGCCAGCCGCTGGTCGTCGCCGATCAGGCAGCGGGGAATGTTTTTGTCGATATAAACGGAAAAGGCTTGCTGTTTTTCTTCCACGCGGAAATTGACGACGCCGACGACTTTTTGCAGCATCCGCTCAAAATTGAATTCCTCAGCGGACAGCTCCAATTTGTTGGCCTCGATTTTCGACATGTCGAGGATATCGTTGATGACGCCGAGCAGATGGGCGGAAGCGTCCTCGATCTTTCGCAGGCAATAGTCCTTTTTTTCCATGTCGTCGGCGGTTTTGGCGATGGTGGTCATGCCGATGATGGCGTTCATCGGGGTGCGCATTTCGTGGCTCATATTGGAGAGGAAATCTCCCTTGGCCTTGCTGGCCTGCACGGCCTGGGCCAGAGCCTCGCCCCGCTCCTTGTCCATCAGGTCGCGGGATATGGCGCCGGCGAGGGCGCCGCCGACCATGCCGGCGAGCTGGAGATCGCTCTCGCTCCAGGCGCGCGGGGCCCGCCATTCCTCGATGATCAGCGCTCCCCAATATTCGGCGTTCGCGTAGAGGGGAGCCATGATAAAGGATTTCATCCCCGCGGCGGCCAAAGAAGCATATTTTTCGTCGGTTCGCGTGTCGGCGCAGGAAACCGCCGGGACGGATCCGTGTTCCGCCAGAAATTCCGGAAAACCGCCGCCGGCTATTTCGCGGACGCCGGCGCGGAGATCGCCGGTCCCCGGCGGTTCCGGGCCGGCGTTCCAGGCGTAAAGGCCGCTTTCGGCCAATTTTTCCGCCGTGACGATCATCACCCGCGTCACGCCGAGAAATTCCCCCACCCGGCGCAAGGCGCTGTTGATCAAAACAGGCAATTCCTCGCGGGAGATGAAGCTTTGGGAAATGGCGGACATCACTTCCTGCTGTTTCAGGCGGTTTTGCAGATTGCGGTTGTACTCGTCGCGGATGATGGCGTTGGCCAGGAGCAAACTGCCGGAACGGAGGATGCTTTCCTCATCTTCGGAAAAATCCCGCTCCCGCAGGCAATCGTCAAAACTGACGAACCCCCAGAATTTATCCTGCAAAACCACGGGAATGACCAGAATGGAGAGGATGCCATAAGAGGCGAGCTGTTCCTGCTCGGCGGGCGACAGATCGCAGACCTTGCCGCGCACCGACTGTCCGGCCGCGAATTTGGCTTCCCATTCCGGTATACTGGAAATATATGGAAAAGACTGATTCTTGACGGCCGCGATACTCTCCGGGATATCAGCGGCGCACCATTCATAGATCTGCCTGTAGTGGAGAGCGCCGCCCAACACCACATTTTTCCACACATAGATGCGGTTCACGCCCACGTTTTCCGCCATCAGCGACATACCTCGCTGCAAAGTCCCCTCGAAATTGTTCTCGTCGTGGGTGAGCAAAACCGCCGCGGCGTAATTGACGGCGTGCAGCAGTTTGTCCTGCTTGACCAATTCCCGGTCCGTTTTTTCCACCTTGAGTTTTTCCGCGTCGTAGATGCTGCTCTGGAAAATGATGAGAAATCCCACGAAAAGTCCGGCGACGATGAAAGACTGCACATTGTCGATAGTCTGCTGCAGCGGGGAGATCGGGCGGACGAGGCTCGGATAGCAGTAGGCCGCGGCGTAGCAAACCGAGACCCAGACGATATTGGTGACGGCCAAAATGACGCGGGTCTTGCCGCGCGCGAGGAAGAACACGGCGGTGAGGGCGACGACAAAATAGGCGGCCATGCCGCTGTTGGCGCCGTCGAGGAAAAAGAGGGCGAGGGGGAATAGTATATCCCCGAGGGTTATCAGCAGGATAAAACTGGCGATCCTATATAATTTGTAGCGATTGCAAAAGAAGATGAACAAGGCGATGGAGCCGACAATGCCCAGCATGACGGCGATCAAGGCCGGTTCGGCCCGCATGACGACGCGGGCGATAGTAGCCGCCAGCGCCGCGCCCATGCCGATGATGCATATCATATTCACCATGCGGGCATCCAAAGGGATGTCTTCGGAGAAAAGATATTTTTGGATAAATTTCCGCATTTTGCTGTCCGATCCTGATCTTACCGCAAATACTAGTTTATCAGTATTATCAAAGATTTTGATCATTGGTTTTTTTATTGCTTACTAGTTATTATATATATCAATAAGTTCCGCTGTCAAGGGATTTTTTGCCGCTCCCCGCCACATGGACGCGGGGAGAGCGCAGTGTACAGTGTATAAATGGGAGGGAACCCATCGCCGTCATTCCGGACTTGTCCCGGAATCCATGCGTCCTCCCGCCGTCATTCCGGCTTCATGTCGGAATCCATTCCCTTCCCTGTCTCAGGCCCGTAGGGGCGGATGGCAATCCGCCCGTGGTCCCTGCTCCATTTGCGGGGCGCGGTGCGATTGCGGGGGGACGGGGCGATTGCCATCGCCCCCTACGCCATCCGTCATTCCGGCTTCATGCCGGAATCCATTCCTACCCGTGTTCCCTACCCGTTATTGACGCCTGCGCTATAATGATAAAACGGAAAAATTCAGGCGAAAGGCGGATGGACTAAAATGACAAAAACCATAACAACTTTAGAGGATCAAGTCCAGGCGTATTTGGCGTAT
>JAISEW010000233.1 GCA_031263945.1 Gracilibacteraceae bacterium
GGTTCTCGGTAATAATATCCGGCAATGCCTTCAGGGAAAGCAGGAGACCCGAAGCTTCGCCATCTACGTCATAAGGCGGCAGAGCGGCTGGATTGCCGGCGATTTGTATGAGATGGACCTTCGCCATTTTGCAGACGAAAAGCAGCTTGCCGCGCACCTCGACATATTGCGGCAATCGCGGCCGGAGACCTACGCCGCGGCGCCGGCCGGTGAGTTCATCGCTCGGCTGAACGAACCATTTCTGGCCCAAGCGAGGAGCCCGCAGCCCGGCATGCTCCGCGTCGCGCCGAAAGCGGCGCGGGTAATGCTGGCGCGGAGCGAGGGCCCGGTATACCGGCTCGGCAGAGGCGGTCCCGCGCCTCTTTCCGCTATTGACGCGGTGAAAGGCGACCTGTGGCGCTCCGGTGAGTTCGCTATTTGGCGGCATGACGCCGCGGCGCTGGAGAAATGGGCAAGCCGCAGCGCCACGGAGACACTGCGCCAGTTTGAGCGCAGTGAGCAAAACAAAAATCACGGCATGGAGGTGTGAGCATAGTCGTGAAAAGGACCATTGACGGATATGATGTCATTCAATCCGTTATGATTGCCGGCGCGGAGGAAATTGTGGCTGGGAAAATAAGCGCCGCGGATAGCTTCTATCGCCTCTATCAATACCGCCGGGACAACCCTTTTATTGAAGAATGCCGAGCCGTATTTGAAACTGGCGATTACCTGAAAGCCATGCGAGAGTTCACGCGGAGGATAGGCGTCAGCATTGACGGCCTTGAGCTTGACCGGGTCCATCGCGGCTCGCCGCTTACGGAGCATCCGCTGTCAGCCGGAGATTGTGTGCCGGGCGGCATGGCTGCGGACTTGACCGGCAAAGTCGTGGTGATCAGAGCGGAAGTTCTCGCGCCGGAATACCGCCTGCGCTCTCATCAGATGATGCTGGCAATGCGGGGTTTCGGCTGTGCGCCGAACGCCAGCGGGAGAGCGGTTTTTTGCACAAACCTCTATTCGGGAGAGAAAGCGCGCTGGAATCGCTCCGACATTGCCGGCGTAATCGCCGAGGACACGCTTCCTGAGTGGGCGAGGGATAAGCTTGCCGTCTTGCGGGGCGGCGGCGAGACGGAGAAATTCGCTTCAAAAGAGGTCCCTGCAGAAAAACCGGAGTCCACTCTTGCCAAAATTCGCGAGGCGAAGAGGCAGCCCAAGCAGCCGCGCAAAGCGAAAGCGCGCGATAAGTCCTGCAGAGAGGAGCTTTGACGCCAATATGGCAGAGAAAGCACAGCGGCCTTTTGCCGCTGTGCCTTACTGTTTGTTTGTTTGTTTGTGGGCTATGCCCTGCCAAGAGCCGCGTCGAGGGCGTCGTCCGCGCCGTAGAAGGATGCGACCAGATCCGCCGCTTTCATGAACGCCGCGCGCCAGTCCTCTGGCGCCGTCAGATCAAGTCCGAAGTTCGCCAGTCTTGTCACCACCACGCGCACGTCGTCCGCTTTCCCCTCGTACTCCACTGTGTCAAAATCCTCAAGGCCGGTTTCGTCGCGCTTCACGGCGTTTGTGATCTCGTCGAACCGCGCCAGAGCGTCCGTGTCGCCGTTTGTGAGGTATTCGGCCGTCGCCCGGCAGACGCGGAAATCGTCCGTGTACCGGCCGGTCGCCTGGGCGAGACAGCACGCCTGCTCCGTCACAAACCACAGCGCGTCTTTAGTTTCGGTATTTGCCATTTCGTTTTCACCCCTTTCTGCTGAACCGTTTTCGGCAACACAACAATAGCGGCAAGCCCGGCGCAAGTCAAGCGGAAAATCAAGGTTTTCAAGATAAAAGGCCGGACTTGCCTCGCGCCAATATTTTTTGTAGGAGGTAATGAGAATGGCGGCTTTTGAAGACAAAGTCCAAGCCCTCGTGGACGAAGTTTACCGTGAGTGGCAAAAGGAAGAAAACAAGAATAAGAGCAAATGGGATATCCTCGATGAGTTCTCGGCGGCTCATCAAATCGCGGTGGTACTCGGAAACTTCAACTATCAAGTTGAAAACGGCGGACTTGAGCAATGGATATACAACGGATATTTCCGCGATGACGCCGAAAAGCTCATCGAATACCTCGAAGCCGGCGCGGAGTTCGACGAGCGGTGCCGGACGATACTTGACAAAATATACAAACTCGACCAATACGCGCGGGAGACGGATTGCGACCGGTATGGCAATTACAGCGACCCCGACGATGAGGACGGCGACAGAAACTTCATCGGCGACATGATAAACTGCGGCGCGTTTGACACTTGGTATTACGAACACTGCGGCAAAGACGATTGGTGGAAGGTTGTCAGCGGAATAATCGATAAAACGGAAGGGCGTGAGTCTGCGCCCGTTCGCCGGGATGAACAGGGCGGCGGGAACGCCGCTCTTTCACATCCTCTGCGCGTCTACATTGAGAATGTCCATGACGACCGGATCGGCGGGTTCACGATGCCGCTTCCCACGACGCCCGGTGAAGCCGGCAAACAGCTGTTAAAGCTCAACGATGTCGATATTGCCGCGACGATCATGAAACTGCACGCCGTCTGCGGTGACGGCAATATGTTCCAAGCGGCGGGCAATTTGAAAATGCTTTTTAACGGGCATGACAGGGACTATCTGCTGCTGGCAGGCCGCGACAACGTCTGCCTTTCCCCGGCGATAGAAGCCTACAAGCGCGGCACGGAAACGTCCGCGTTTATTTCGTCGACGATGAAATCATCGGAGGAAAGACCGGATTTTATAGCTTTTGCCGTCCGCGTTCATAATCGCGGCGAAGACGGCATCACAGGCGATTTGGTCGAGTTAAACGGGAAAGCCCTATGCGCGAACACCTCGCGTCACGCTGTCGCGCCTGATAGGATCGACGCGGTGTTTTTGGGTGGCGCGACAAAATCCTACGATCTATGGTCTTGGGCCGAATTACCGCAATACGCGCGCGACGATATAAAGGATTACAAATCGCATTTCCCCAACAGCGGCTTGGCGGAAGCCGCCAAGCGCTGCGCTTCATTCATGGGCGCAAATGAAGCGGCCGGCGAGACGGTCGGCACGGACACCTTCTTGCAGAAAGCGAACGCCGCGTTTATGTCCGCCGCCCAAAACCCGCAGCCTGATATGATCCGCGTCGCAAACGAGGCCGCGAAGGAAATACTTGCCCGCGGCGACGCCGATGTTTACCGGCTGGCGCCGGAGGGCGCCGTTAAACTCGCGCCTATCGAGGCAGCACGAGCGATGTGTTTCGCGGAACACAGGGAACTCGCTGTTAAGCGTGAGGATTTTGCCGGTCTGGACAATTGGTCGAAACGCGCCGCCAATAAACTGCTTCGCCGGAACGAGCGCGGGGAGCGCGACAAAATCAAGCACAAGGGAGAGGAATTATAACCGATGGCGCAAGTTGAGATATACAAGATAAAAAAGACCGCCGATCCTGAAATAAAGAATCAGGGTATGTTTGAGTTTTTCGGTATGGGCCAGTCCTCTGGCACTGTCAGATCAACTCCGAAGTTCGCCAGTCTTGTCACCACCACCACGCGCACGTCGTCCGCTTTCCCCTCGTACTCTACTGTATCAAAATCCTCAAGGCCGGACTTGCCTCGCGGCCAATATTTTTTGTAGGAGGTTATAGACCATGTTTCCCATAGACCACAGTTTCCGGGGCGCGCGGATCATCCGGGGCGATTCGCTTCAGGTGATCCGCTCGTTTCCCGACGCGCTGTTCGGGGGTATCATCACCGATCCGCCCTACGCTTCCGGCGCGTTCGACCAAAGCGCCCGGCAGAAATCCACGGCGCAGAAATATTCCAGCGCCAAGCAAAATTGCGCCCTGCCCGATTTTGAGGGCGACAGCAAAGACCAGCGCTCGTGGACGCACTGGATGACCGAATGGCTCTCCGATGCCCGCCGTTGCAGTAAAGACGGCGCGCCCATCTGCCTGTTTATCGACTGGCGGCAATTGCCAAACCTCACCGACGCG
>JAISEW010000260.1 GCA_031263945.1 Gracilibacteraceae bacterium
TTTGTCCGACCGTTGGCATTGTGCAACCATCGTTTTAACACACGTGAACGAGAGCGGCATGATGTTTTTTTCGGAACCGTTTTAGACATGCTGTTGGACCTTGTTGATTTGATTGACGCAGACGCCTGCTGCTATCTGCTTGAACAGTTGGAATCTTATTGGTATAACTATCCCGACCATAAAAGGGATATGGAATCGTGGTATGCCGTAGTGCGCAAGCTCATCCGCAAAATTGCGTATTATGATTCCATGCTCGCCCGCGATTTTACCAAGAAACATTCTGACTTGGTTGTTTGTGAACGCCCGGTGAATCAACGCATGCGGAACCGAAAAACCCAAGCGTTGGCTTGGATGGAGCAGCATCTTTCCAATTCTAAGTTGGTGCAGGATGGTTTTTTGCTTTTGGGCTACAGCAGCATCATTGACCTGTGTGAAAAAGCCGGTGGTTTTAACCTGACGCGGACACCTGTTTTTCATGAAACTGCTTTGATTGATATATTGGAAAAAACGACAAAGGAAATAATGCCGGGTTTCTTTGCAGCTTATCCCCCTTGTTTAATCATTGAAAATGAGTCCGCGGCTGTCGCCGGAACGGCGCGGCTTTACAAAAACAAGGAGATTAAATACAACAACCACGGCTACCGTTTTCGCTACAGGCTGTCACAAATGGAAATTAAGCGCATTTTGCTAACGCGAGAAAATTTTTCAAAAGCGTTTTCTACCTATTGTCACGAATTATGTCATTGTTTTGGCGGGGATGCCTCCGCAACCTTCAGCCTCGCGCTTACGGATGTTATGTCATATATGGTGGAAAACAGCGAAACTTTGCAACGGTACAATCGCTTATGGTTGGAACAGTTTGATTAATCATTAAATCACGCGGGACCACAAGCCGTCAACGAAGGTTGTATTCCGGGTTCTCATATATCGGCGGCTTGTACAGATACCGCCTGCTCTTGCCGATCACCTCGCGAGCCGCGAAAAAGTTATCACTCCGTGTGTCAATTTTCGTATAAGGCAGCCATATCGTTTATTCTTCGTTTCATTTCCGCCCGTGGCCCCTGTTCCTATGCGCCGCCTCCGCCCGCCGCTCGGTCGAGCGCCTCCCGCTGTCCGGCCAGGGCCGCCAGCGTCAGTTCGTCGGTCACGTCGTTATATATCGGCGTCAAGGAAATACAGCCCGCCCGCACCGCGTTCCAGTCGGTGTCCGCCGGCTCGTTTTCCGTGTGCAGTTCGCCTTTGATCCAGTAATATTCCTCGCCGGACGGGCTGCGCCGCAGCTCGAAATCGTTGCTGTACACGGCCGCGCTGAGCCGCGTCACCCGCAGGCCCCGCCAGGGCGCGTCCGGAAAATTCAGATTGAACGCCGCCGGCACACCCTGGCCGCCGCCGCGCCGCGTCCGCCCGATAAGCACGGAGTAAAATTCTTCCAGCAACCGTCGCGTGAAAACAGCGGCCTGGGTATAGTTTTCCTTTCCCGGCCGCAAAACAGAGAGAGCGAGAGCGGGTATGCCCAGCAGCGGCCCTTCCAAAGCGGCCCCGGCCGTGCCGGAGTAAAAAACGTCCGTTCCCAGATTGGGGCCGGCGTTGATCCCCGACAGGATGATATCCGGCGCCTCCGGCATCAGGCCGCCTTGGACGGCCAGTTTGACGCAGTCGACCGGCATCCCGCTGATGATATAGCCCATGCCGCCGTGCCGCAGCTCCCGCCGGGCGACAAAAAGCGGCCGCCGCAAAGTCAGCGAGCGCCCGCAGCCTGAGCGTTCCCGGTCCGGAGCGGCCACGGCGACGGAGTGACCGGACGCCAAAGTCTCATACAGGATCTGCAGACCTTCGGCCTGAAACCCGTCGTCGTTGGTGATCAGTATCTTCAAGCTTTTACCTTCCTTTAGAGGCGCCCTTTGATCAGCGCAAACGCCTCGGCCCGCGTCGCCGCGCTCGTTTGAAAATCGCCCCGCACCGCCGAGGTCACCGTCTGCGACCCCGGTTTTTTCACGCCGCGCATCGTCATGCACATATGCTCGGCTTCAATGACGACGAGGACGCCCCGCGCGTTCAGATAACTCATGACCGCGTCGGCGATGGCCGTGGTCAGCCGCTCCTGCAGCTGAGGCCTGTGGGCGTAGCCGTCAATCACCCGGGCCAGTTTGGACAGGCCGGTGACTTTGCCTTTGCGCGGGATATAGGCGATATGGGCCAGACCGAAGAAAGGGAGCAGGTGATGCTCGCACATAGAATAAACTGGTATATCACGCACGATCACCATTTCCTCATGCTGTTCCGTGAACTGGACCTCAAGATGCGCGTCCGGGTTTTCACTCAGACCGCTGAATATATCGGCGTAAAAAGCCGCCACCCTTTTCGGCGTGTCCCGTAAACCTTCCCGCTCGGGGTTTTCGCCGATCGCCTCCAGGATCATGTATACGGCCTGCTCTATTTTTGCGGTGTCCATACTTCACCCAATTTCCAAATTATCCCTGTAATGGCCGCTCAGTATGTCCCGCCACCAGGTCTCGTTCTCCCTGTACCAGCGGATCGTGCGCTCCAGTCCCTCGTCAAACCCGGTCTGCGGAGTCCAGCCCAATTCCCGGCCGATTTTGCCCGCGTCGATGGCGTAACGGCGGTCGTGACCGGCCCGGTCCTTGACAAACTTGATCTCCCCCCGGCCCAAAGCCCGAATGATCGCGCGCACGACGTCGATATTGGCCCGCTCGTTATGCCCGCCGATATTGTAGATCTCGCCCGGCCGCCCCCGCCGCAGGATCAGGTCTATCGCGGCGCAGTGATCCTCCACATAGAGCCAGTCCCGCACATTGAGACCGTCGCCGTACACAGGCAGTGGCTGGCCGGTCAGAGCGTTCGTGATCATCAGCGGGATCAGTTTTTCCGGAAAATGGTAAGGGCCGTAATTATTCGAGCAGCGCGAGATCGTGACCGGCAGGCCGTAGGTGCGGAAGTAGGCCAGCGTCAGGAGATCGGCCCCGGCTTTGCTCGCCGAGTAGGGGCTGGAGGTGTGGAGCGGGGTTTCTTCCGTGAAAAACAAATCGGGGCGGTCCAGCGGCAGATCGCCGTAAACCTCGTCGGTCGATACCTGATGAAAACGCGGATTGCCCAAAAGCCGGCAGGCGTCCAGCAAAACCTGGGTCCCCAGCACATTGGCGCGCAAAAACACCTCCGGCGCGGAAATCGAGCGGTCCACATGGCTCTCGGCCGCGAAATTCACGACGGCGTCCGGTTTTTCCCGGGCGAAAATCGTGAACACCTCCGTTCGGTCGGCGATATCCGCACGCGCGAACACAAACCGCGGGTCAGAGGCGACCGGGGCCAAAGTAGCCGGATTGCCGGCATAGGTCAGGGCGTCCAGACAAACGACGCGATCCGCCGGATGATTCCGCAGCAGATAATGGACAAAATTGCCGCCGATAAACCCCGCGCCGCCGGTGACGAGAATTTTCATAAAGCTCCGCTCCTGACAATATTGCAAACGGTTTTCCGCTACAT
>JAISEW010000032.1 GCA_031263945.1 Gracilibacteraceae bacterium
TGCGTTTGCGGTAGTGTTACTGTTGTGCGGGCTTTGTGCCGCTTGTTCTTCACCCGTGACCCCTATGGCCCCGTCAACTCCCGGTGGACCCGCAACAAGTTTTGCCCCCATGAACATCCAGTTGGGACATCCGGAAACATCGGCTCCTGACAATCTGTTGCAGATTTTTTGCACAACAATAGCGGAGAATGTGAGCGCCGCTACGGACGGCGCGGTGAAGATTGATGTTTTTGGCGACGGTGTGCTGGGCCCGGAGCCGGATATGCTGGAAGGGTTGGTCATCGGTACTATGGATATGGCGGTCATAACCAATGCCATGATCAGTTCCTTGGCGCCGTCGGCTCAGGTTAGCGAGTTGCCTTTTGTTTATCCCAACTATGAGGTCGCGGCCCAGTTTTTGGATGATCCGGTATGGGATACCGTGGAAGCGGATGTGGAAGCAAATGTGAACGCCAAGCTGTTAGGCTACGCTTTTACCGGCTTCCGCCAGACGTATAACAATGTCCGACCGATTTCTTCAGCTGCCGATTTTAAAGGGATCAAGATCCGCGTCATGCCTACTCCGGTTTTTTTTGATTCATTTGGCCTGTTAGGCGCCAATCCGACGCCCATGGCCTACAGCGAACTGTTGACCGCCCTCCAGCAAGGCACGGTCGACGCTATGGAGGGCCCGATCACTTCGACCTACAGCGGACAATTCTACAAAGTGATCAAGTATTGCGATCTGACTAATCACACGCTGAACACGAATGGCGTATTAGTCAACTTGGAACTTTGGAACAGCTTCTCTCCCGAATTGCAGGAGATTTTTACCGAAGCCGTGCAGGACGCCATTGCCAAGGAACGGCAAATGCTGATGGAGGTTGAGGATCAAGTGCTGGGCGAGATCGAAGCTTTTGGCGTCGCCGTCAACCGGGATGTGGACACGCTGTCGATGCAGACTGTTGTGCGGTCGATGTATCAGGTCTATCGGGAAAAGTCAGGTCCTGAGCATTTTGACGCTTGCATGGAACTGCTGGCAGAACTGTCAGGCGCGCAGTAAGAGGTGGGCCGCGGCCATATCGGCGTTGAATAAAAGGTCTGGAGGAAAGCTATGGAAACGCGAAAATATGCGCCGACCGGTGAAGCAATATCGTTGCTGGGGTTTGGCTGTTTACGTTTGCCGTTGCTGCCTGACGGGGGATCCGGCAGCATAGACATGGCCGCCACAAAGAACATGGTGCGGATCGCTATGTCCGGCGGGGTAAACTATTATGACACCTCGTATATTTATCATCAAGGCAAGAGCGAAAACGCAATAGGAGAGGCACTGCGCGAGTACCCGCGCCGGAGTTTTAACCTGGCGACAAAAATGCCGACTTTTATCATCACGAGCCGCGAGAAAGCGGAGGATATTTTTGCCGATCAATTGAAAAAATGTCAGGTTGATTATTTCGACTCCTATCTCTTGCACTCATTGAACGAGGAAATATTTGCCAATTGCGAACGGCTAGGCTTATATGAGATGTTGATGCAAAAAAAGGCAGCAGGTAAAATCCGCAGACTCGGGTTTTCTTTTCATGGCCGCCCGGATACGCTGGAATGGATTTTGGACAGCCATCGCTGGGATTTTGCCCAGATACAGCTGAACTATGTATCGTGGTATTATTCCACCACCCGCACAGAGTATGAGTTGTTGGCGCAATATGACGTCCCGGTTGTGGTGATGCAGCCTCTGCGCGGCGGGCACATGGCTTCTCTCGGCCCGAAGGCCGCCAAAATGCTGCAGGAAGCAGACCCGCAGACAAGCGCCGCCTACTGGGGGTTTCGTTTCGCCGCCACGAAACCGCGAGTCCTCACTGTATTAAGCGGCATGAGTACACCGGAACAAGTGGAGGACAATTTGCGCATCTTTAGCTCATTTCGACCGCTGTCGGCACAAGAGGAAGCACTGCTGCAAAAAGCAGCCGGGGCGCAGCGGACAAACAGCGAGGTTCCCTGCACGGACTGCCGCGCCTGCATGCCTTGTCCGCAAAATGTCAACATACCGCACTTGATAGACGCTTATAATTATTATAAAAAGAGCGGCATGAATTTTGATTTTGAGTTTTCCTGCGCCCGTTTGCCCACAGAAGAACTCGCGCGCCATTGCACCGCTTGCGGACAATGTGTGCCGTTATGTCCGCAGGGCATTGATATACCCGGGAAAATGGCTGATTGCGCCGAACTGGAAAAGGTCATTCCAGGCAGACTGCTGATCGCGGATTTTCAGTGGCAAGAGATAAAAGTTAGCAACCCCCAGCAAAGGCGTTCCTGAGGCGTCGGCGAGCGGCAGGTATTACTATGACGGCAGCAGGAAAAAGCCGGACTAAAGCGAAGTTGGTAGTCAGCGTTATTGCGGGAGGGCGGCGACCTTCTCGCGGATAGGGGGTAAAGCTGATGAAAATAGTGGTTTTGGACGGGCACACAGAAAATCCGGGTGATCTGAGCTGGGAAGGGTTCAGCCGGCAGGGAGATCTGACGGTCTATGACCTGACCGACCCGCGGGACGAATCCCTCATTCAGGCCAGGATCGGCGACGCCGAAATCATCTTGGTCAACAAAACGCCGATCAGCGCAGCGACCGTGGCGGCTTGCCCGCAATTGCGGTATGTCGGCGTTCTGGCTACGGGATACGATGTTGTGGACGTCAAGGCCGCCAGGGCCGGGGGGATCACAGTGACCAATATTCCGGCTTATGGCACGGAAACAGTCGCTCAATTCGCCATGGCGCTCCTGCTGGAGATCTGCAACCGGGTAGGGCATCACGCGGAAGCGGTCAAGCAGGGCCGCTGGGCGGAAGCGGGCGAGTTTTGCTTCTGGGATTACCCCCTGATGGAGCTGGCCGGGAAAACGATGGGGATCATCGGTTATGGGCGCATTGGGCGCAGCACCGGAAAACTGGCTCACGCTTTCGGTATGGAGGTATTGGCCTGCGACGCTTTTCCGGTCAAAGATCTGGAGGAGTACGCCCGCGCCGTCAGTTTGGAGAAACTTTACGCGGAGGCGGATGTGATCGCTCTCCACTGTAACCTGACGCCTGAGAACAGGGGCATGATCAATAAAGACAGCATCTCCCGCATGAAAAACGGAGTCATAATATTAAATAACTCCCGCGGCCCTCTGATCAACGAACCGGATCTGGCCGCGGCGCTAAACAGCGGCAAGGTGTACGCCGCGGGGCTGGATGTGGTGACAGTGGAGCCGGTGCGACCGGATAATCCGCTGCTCGCGGCCAAAAACTGCATTATCACCCCGCATATCTCCTGGGCCACAAAAGAGTCCCGTCAGCGCCTGATGGATATCGCCGTCCGCAACTTGGAGCGCTGCCTGAGTGGGCAGCCGGAGAACACGGTCTGACAGTTCCCTGGAGGCAATTGTCTTGACTATCATAATATTGGCGTTCACCGCCGTATTCCCGATTTTTATCTACCTGGCCGTCGGCTTTGGCGCCAGGGTCATAGGCGTCTGGAACGATCAGACCGTATCCGGCATGAATAAATTCATTTACAGCATAATCATGCCGATCATGCTTTTTGACAACACAAGGGTACTGGATCTGGGCAATAGTCCAAATATTGGCATGATAGTTTATGGAAATATTTGTCTGGCGGGCTGTTTTTTATTCGGCCTGATGTTCGCCTTGCTGACCGAAAAGGACAACAACCGCAAAGGCGTCATGATCCAAGGGCTTTTGCGGGGGAGCCTGCTGATTTTCGGTATCCCGGTGATCCAAGCCCTGCAGCCGGAGTCCGGTCTTGACGACGCCGTTCTTTTGATCACCGCGACGACGCCGGCTCTCAGCATATTTTCCGTCTTGGGTCTGGAGATGTTTAAGAAAACCAAAATCGTCTGGGGAAAAGTAATGCTGAATACATTCTTAAATCCGCTGATCATCGGGAGCCTTCTGGGTGTTCTTTTTGCCGTCATTCACCCGCCTTACCCCGCGGCACTCGCTTCCGTATCTTCCAGCCTGAGCAGAGCCGCCGCCCCTCTGGCGCTGATGGTTTTGGGCGGCAGTTTTACTTTCGCCAGCGTGAAGAAATATCGGCGGCAGCTGTTACTGATGGTTCCCGGCAAACTCATACTGATGCCGGCTGTTTGGGTGACCGGCGGCATATTGCTGGGTTTTCGCGATATGCCGCTTCTTTGTATACTGCTGCTGGTCGCTTCGCCCACGACTGTCGCTTCCTACACCGTCGCCCATCAGTTGGGGGGAGACGCTGAACTGGCGGGACAGCAAGTGGTCTATTCCTCAGCTTTTTCGATCCTGACGATTTTTCTTTGGATCATTTTATTCATGAGCGCTGGCCTGATATCCGTCGGCTGACAGTTCATTTCTCTCCTTGTAAGCTTCCCATTTTTTTGTTAAACTATATATAGCCGGCTGGTTCATCTCGCCGGAAATTTCAGCCGGAGGATTATTTATGGGAAAATCGCTTACACACAAAATACTGGCCGAACATCTCACCGCGGGTGAACTGGGCGGCGGCGGGGAAATCGGGATCAAAATCGATCAGACTCTGACCCAGGACGCCACCGGCACCATGGCTTATCTGCAATTTGAAGCTATCGGCCTCCCGCGCGTCCGCACCGAACTTTCCGTGAGTTATATCGACCACAACACCTTGCAGAACGGTTTTGAAAACGCGGACGATCACGCTTTCCTGCAAAGCGCCGCCGCGCGTTTCGGGGTTTATTTTTCCCGCGCCGGCAACGGTATCTGCCATCAGGTGCATTTGGAGCGATTTGGCATACCTGGAAAAACCTTGCTCGGCTCGGACAGCCATACGCCGACGGGCGGCGGCCTGGGTATGCTGGCCATAGGGGCCGGCGGTCTGGACGTCGCGGTGGCGATGGGCGGCGGCTCTTTTTACCTGAACGACCCGCAAGTCGTGCTGGTGCGGCTCTGCGGAGCCTTGCCGCCCTGGGTGTCGGCCAAGGATATTATCCTGGAGGTGCTGCGCCGCGTGAGCGTCAAAGGGGGCGTGGGTAAAATTTTTGAGTACGGCGGGCCGGGAGCGGCGACGCTTACGGCGCCGGAACGCGCGACCATCACCAATATGGGGGCGGAACTGGGCGCCACGTCGTCGATTTTTCCGAGTGACGAGCAAACGCGGCTTTTCCTGCGCGCGCAAAAACGGGAGCGGGACTGGCGTCCGCTCGCCGCGGATCCGGACGCCGCCTACGCGGAAACGCTGGACATCGACCTCGGCGCGCTGCAGCCGCTTGCCGCCCGGCCCCACATGCCGGATCTTGTATCGCCGGCGGCTGAATTGGCCGGGACGCCCGTCCAGCAGGTTTGCATCGGTTCCTGCACCAATTCCTCCTACCGGGATCTCATGACCACCGCCGCCATCCTCAAAGGCCGCTCCGCGCACCCGGACGTCAGCCTGGTCGTCGCGCCCGGTTCCCGCCAGACGCTGACGATGCTCGCCTTAAGCGGCGCCCTGACCGATCTGCTGGACGCGGGGGCGCGCGTATTGGAGCCGGCCTGCGGACCGTGTATCGGCATGGGGCAGGCGCCGGCTTCCGGCGCCGTATCACTCAGGACTTTCAACCGTAATTTTGCCGGGCGCAGCGGCACGGCCGACGCGGGCATTTATCTCGTGAGCCCGGAAACCGCCGCCGCCTCGGCTTTAAGCGGCGTTATCACCGACCCGCGCTCTCTCGGCGCCGCGCCGCCCGCCGTCGCCGCGCCGGAAATTTTCCGGGTGGACGACTCGATGATCATCCCGCCCGGCGACCCGGAAACCCCGATCACGCGCGGGCCGAATATCAAACCGCTGCCTGTAGCTCCGTCCTTGCCGGATGCGCTGTCTTTGCCTGTGATCGCCAAACTGGGCGATAATATCACCACGGACGATATCATGCCGGCCGGCGCCAAAGTGCTGCCGCTGCGCTCCAATGTCCCAGCCCTGGCCGAACACGCTTTCGCGCCGGTCAGCCCCGGTTTCGCCGCCAAAGCCAAAGCGGCCGGCGCCTCTGCCGTGGCGGCCGGCTGGAATTACGGCCAGGGCTCCAGCCGCGAACACGCCGCTCTCGTTCCTATGTATCTGGGCGTTCGCGCCGTTATCGCCCGAAGTTTCGCGCGTATCCACCGCGCCAACCTGATCAACAGCGGCATTCTGCCGCTCCTGTTTGCCGAGGACGCTGATTTTGAGCGCCTGCGCGCGGGGCAGACCCTGAGCCTGACCGGTCTCGGCGCGGCGGTGAGCGGGGACGAGCCTTTCCCGGCCCTGATCGTGGAAACAGGGGAGAAGATCAGATTGCGCCACGATTTGTCCGAGCGGCAAAAACAGCTCATTCGGGCGGGGGGGTTATTAAACGCCACGCGGCAGTGAGATCCGCCAGCTGCGTTTCCGTTTTCTCCCAGGCGCCGTCGTTCCAGACGACGGCGTCCGCGCGCCATATTTTGTCGTCCAGCGGCATTTGCGCCGCCATACGCGATCTGACCTCCGCCGCCGTGAGCCCGCTTCGCTCCATCGCTCGCTTGAGTTGTTGCGCCGGCGTGGCGTACACGACCCAAACGGCGTCTACATTGCTTTCCAGATTTTTCTCATACAAAAGAGGCACGTCGTAAAATAAAACCGCCGCGCCTTTTTTGGCTGTCTCCGCCACCGCCGCCCGCCAATTGGCGCTCAAAGCCGGGTAGAGAATATTTTCCAGGCGGCGCAAAGCGTCCGGATCGGCAAAGACCAAATTCCCTATCTCGCGGCGGCTGGCGGCGTCCCCGCCCGCGTACCGCGCTCCGAATTGCCCGGCGATCATTTCCCGCACGGCCGGATCGGCGTAGAGCGCGTGGATTTTGCGGTCGGCGTCAAAAATATCCAGGCCGCGCTCCCTGAGCCAAGCGGCCACGCTGCTCTTCCCGCTGGCAATGCCGCCGGTCAGCCCGATTATTTTCATTCCGGTAATTGCAAATCCCCTCTTCCTTATCCCGCCGACCCAGCGCCGCTCATTTTTCGCCTCCCGCGCCGCAGGCAGTGTTCTCCGGCGCTGTTTTTTTATGATCAGCGCCGGGCGCTTTTGTCCAGACGGGCGAGCACGGATTTGAGTAAAGCATAAAGGTCGCCGGCCACGCGGGCCGAAGTTTCCAGCACTTCCTCCATTGTCAATTTCCGCTCCAGCACTCCGGCCGCCATATTGGTCACGCAGGAGATGCCGAGGACCCGCATGTTTCCGTGCCCGGCCACTATAACCTCCGGCACGGTGGACATACCAACGAGATCAGCGCCCACGGCGCGTAAATAACGTATTTCCGCCGGCGTCTCAAAACTCGGCCCGGGCACTGCCGCGTAAACGCCCTCCTGTCCCTGCCATCCCATTTCCGCCATAACGGCCAAAGCCTCCCGCCGCCAGTTTTTATCATAAGCGTAGCTCATATCGGGAAAACGCGGGCCGAAAAAGTCCAGATTCTGCCCGCGCAGCGGATTCACGCCCAGCAGATTGATATGGTCGCGCATGAGTACGAGCTGACCCGGCCGATAACTTTCGTTTATCCCGCCCGCCGCGTTCGTGACGACGAGGTTTTTCACGCCGAGGACTTCCATCAGGCGCACGGGGAACGTCACTTCCTCCATATCATATCCTTCGTAGTAGTGCAGCCGGCCCTGCATGATCATCACATAGGCGGCGCCGCAGTTTCCCAGCACCATATTGCCCTTGTGCCCGGGCGCAGTCGACAGAGGAAAATGCGGGATATCCTCATAGGGGACCACCGTTTGCTCCGTCACGTTTTCCGCGAATCCTCCCAGACCTGAGCCGAGGATAAGGCCAAAATCCGGCTTCCGGAGCAGTTTCTTTTCCACAAAATTCCTGGCTACGTTCAAGCGCGCCATCATTTTTTCTTCAGTCAGCATAAACACAGTCGCCGGGCAGATCCCGGCGCTCCTTTCCTTTTTTCTGCCGTGTCACTCGGTTTTCGCGCCGCGCGCGCGGGGATGCGCCTGGCGAAAGACCTCCCACAGACGCTTGCCCGTCAGGTGGGTGTAAACCTGCGTGGTCGATATGTCGGCGTGTCCGAGCATTTCCTGTACAAATCGAAGATCGGCGCCCCCGTCCAGCAGATGGGTGGCGAAACTGTGCCGGAACAAATGCGGATACAGGGAAACGTCCAGCCCCGCCAGTTGCCCGCGTTTTTTGACGATCTTCCAAACCCCTTGCCTGGTGAGGACCCGGCCGCGCGCGTTCAAAAAAAGGCTGTTACGTTCCGTGACCGTAGGCCGCGGATTTTTGGCGAGCAGAGCGTGTCGGCCTTCCGCGCTGTAAACAGCCAGACTTTTCAGCGCCGGTTCTCCCAGCGGCGCCAGCCTTTCTTTGTCGCCCTTGCCGCGGCAGCGCAAATATCCCAATTCAAATGATATATCATTCATGCTGAGACCGGTAAGCTCGGATACGCGCAAACCGCTGCCGTAAAGGACCTCCAGGATCGCGTTGTCCCGCAGCGCCGCCGGTTTCCCGCTCGTGTCCGGCGCGAGCAGACGGCCTATGACTTGCGGCGTCAGCACTGTCGGCAGCGTCATTTCTGTTTTGGGATTGGTGAGATAAAGCGTCGGGTCGTCCTCGCGAATTTGTTCGTCAACCAGATAACCAAAAAAGCCTTTCAGCGCGGCGGCGCAGCGCGCCGCCGAACGGTTGGCCGCTCCCCGCCGCCTTAACTCCGATAAAAACTCCGTCAATTCGGAAGCCGTACATGTTTCCGCGTTCAGCCGCCGCGCCGTGAAAAAATCAGCCAGCTTGCCGATATCCCGCTTGTA
>JAISEW010000183.1 GCA_031263945.1 Gracilibacteraceae bacterium
GAGAATAGAAGTCTTTTTTCAGCAGCGCAAAAATCAATCCGTGCCTGTAGCGGCCCTCGACATAATAAGCCTCCCGCAGCGTTCCTTCCAAGGCAAAGCCGGCGCGGCGATAACAGGCCGCCGCTCTGGTGTTCCCGTCCCAGGTTTCCGCGGTGAGACGGCGGAAATTGCACTGCTCAAAAAGATAACGGCAAAAGGCGCCCAGCGCGTCCGATCCCAGGCCCTGCCCCCAGGTTTCCGGCTGCCCCAGCCCCAAAAACAGGCGGACGGAGCGGGCCGGCGGATTCACTTGGTCAAAACCGATCGTGCCGATAAGTTCATCCCCGGTGTTCACTATGGCGTACCGGTTCGGGTCGTCCTCATAAAAACGGGCCGCGATCTCCTCGCGGCGCAAAAACGAAGCCGGCGGCCAGCCGCCGCTCACGGCCAAGGCGAAATCCGGATCGCTGTACCAGAGATAGAGCCTCTCCAGATCGGCTTCCTCCAGCGGGCGGATCCGTGTTTTTTCACCTTTGAGCATGCCGCGGTTTATCTGCATTATGACTCCTATTGTCCAAAGGCCACTTCCACCGTGTCGCCGCGGTTGACGACCGTTCCCGCGGCCGGGAATTGTTCCACCGCCAGACCGCTGCCCCGGAACTGATAGCGCAGCTCCGCTGCGGCCAGCGCTTCTCCGGCCTGTTTCATCGTGAGACCGATAAGGGAAGGGACCGCCACTTCCCCTTCGCCGGGAAGCGCCAAAGGCTCCGTCTCAGCGGGCGCGGTCTCTCTGACCTCGGTGCTGCGCCACTCGCTCAAGTCGTCCGGTGTTTTCCCGTCCACCGGGATGCCGTAATACTGCAGCGCCCCCTCCAGGATGTTTTTCACCCGCGGGCCGGCCAATGTGCCGCCCTGCGGTTTTACGCCTTTGGGCGTATCGATGACGAACAGCACCGCGATCCGGGGGTTTTCTATCGGGGCGAAAGCGATAAAAGACACGACAAAATCCGTGTCCGAGTACTGCCCGGTGAGCGGGTCTACTTTCTGCGCGGTGCCGGTCTTGCCCGCCACGCGGATACCGGGTATTTTCACCCGGCTGCCGGTGCCGTTTTCCACCACCTGCTCCAGTATGCCCGTGACCTCCTGCGCCGTCGCGGCGGAAATCACCTGCCGCTTGACTTCCGGCTCCGTCCGCCGCAACGCCCGCCCTTCGCCGTCCAACACCGCGTCCAAGATATAGGGCTGGTAAAGATAGCCGCCGTTGACCACGGCGCAAGCCGCGGAAAGCAGTTGCAGCGGCGTCACCAGATTAGCCTGCCCAAAGGCCATCGTCGCCATTTCGATATTACGGATATTGTCATATTTTACAAGCATTCCCTGCTCCTCGCCGCCCAGATCCACGCCGGTCTGTTCGCCGAAGCCAAAACCTCGGAGGTACAGGTTGAACAAATCCCGGCCGATCAGCATGCCGACCTGACCGAAAACGACGTTCGAGGAATCCATCATAGCCCGGGCCAGCGTTATATCGCCATGGGCGGTGATGGCGGAGTCCCAGTTTCTGATGGTGTCCGGCCCGATGGTCAAAAAACCCGGATCAGAAAACAGGCGGTCTCTCGCCACGAGCTGCTCCTCGATCGCCATGGAGGCCGTGATGATCTTGAAAGTGGAACCGGGCTCATAGGTCATGTTGGTTGGGAGATTGCGGTAATTTTCCGGATCCGTGCCGGCAAATTCCGCCGGGTCGAATGTCGGCCGGGAGGCCATGCCCAGGATCTTGCCGCTCATGGGGTCGAGCGCCGCCACGCAGGCTCTGGTGGGATTGCACTCCGCCAGAGCCGCGTCCAGTTCCTTTTCCAGCAAATGCTGGATCGTCGCGTCCAATGTCAGGCGGATCGAATAGCTGCCGTTTACAGGTGGCAAATCGCTGTCCGGCCCGGCTCGCCCGTTCAAAATCCCGTTATAGTAAGCCTCCACTCCCGCCGCGCCGTTGCCGTCGTCTTTGACAAAACCCACGACTCCCGCGCCGAGACTGCCCATCGGATAATGCCTTTTATAAGAATCCGTCACTCCGACGCCGATATTCAGGAGGTTGAAGATTTCGCTTTCTGTGCCCTCGATCCGCATACCCAGCAGGGTTTTGTCCGCATGGCTCAATTTCTCGCTGATTTCCGTGGGTATTTGCCTG
The DNA here is from genome assembly GCA_031263945.1 of Gracilibacteraceae bacterium. Lineage (GTDB taxonomy): Bacteria > Bacillota > Desulfitobacteriia > Desulfitobacteriales > Syntrophobotulaceae > JAIRRL01. The sequence goes on from JAISEW010000183.1 coordinate 2,165, forward strand.
GCCAGCAGGACATATTTCCCGTCGGAGTTCAATTTGGCGAGCAGCGCCGTCTCCTCGGCGTCCAAAATAGAAGCCAGAGCGCGCGCCAATCCTTCCACGGTCAGGCCGCGGTTGTTGAAATCCCCGTTCAAATAATCGCGCATAAATTCCGGGTCGGCAAACACGTCATAGGAGCGGATGCTCTTGGCTAAAATATTGTTCTGGGCGTCCACGACCGCGCCGCGCCCGACTATGGCTATCTGGGACATCCGGCGCAGTTCCTCCGCCCGCTGCCTGATGTTTTTGCCGTCGATCACCTGCAGGTAAAACAGCCGGCCGACGACCAAAGCGAATATCAGAGCGATCAAGCAATGGACAAAACGCTCCCGCGCGCGGGAAGGCTTACTCCGCTCCCTGCCCTGACCGCTCATCCGTCTTCCCCTCCCTCAGAGGGAAAAACCAGACGGGAAGGCCGGCGGCGACGGCGCAGGACGGCGCCAAGCAGGATGCCGGTAAGCAATCCGCCCAAATGGGCGCTGTTATCAATATGCGCTCCCGGCATCATGCCGAAAGCGAAGTTTATGACAATTATTACCAGAAAATTCTGCGCGATCCCGGCGCGCCAGAAGGCGCGGTCACGCCAGCCGTAGGCGAGCAAAGCGCCCAGCACGCCGAACACGGCGCCGGAAGCGCCGGCCGCCACCAAGGTTTCATGCCGGTGCAGAAAAAAACTCAGCCAGGAACCGCCCAGCCCGGCGCCGATATAGATTGCCAGAAAGCGGCCGTGCCCGAACAGATATTCCGCCTGCCGCCCCAAAGCCAAAAGGGCGTAGGCGTTGAACAACAGATGCATTATGCCGATATGCAGAAACATACTGGTGAAAAAGCGCCAATATTCGCCTTCCCGCACGAGAGTCGTCACATTCGCCCCGAAACGGACGAGGGTCCGCGCGCTGGTCGAGCCGCCGGAGAGGGACAACAGAATAAACATGACGGCGCAGGCGGCGATCAGTCCATAAGTTACAAAATGTTTGCGTATATCATCAATTTGCATGGCATTCGTTCTTTCAGCCGGCGGCCGAGCCGAGCAGGCGCTCGATTTCCCTGGCCGCCAGCGCGCCGTCCCCGACCGCCGTCGCCACCTGACGAAACGGCGTGTCACGCACGTCCCCCGCGGCAAAGATCCCGGCGACGCTCGCGCGCATGGATCCGTCCGTCACTATATAACCCGCGGGCGTCAGCGCCAGTCCCGGCGCCGGAAAATCAAGCCGCGGCTCGACGCCGATATAGATAAAAACCCCGTCCACATCCAGCGTCCGGTGTTCTCCGGTCACGGCCCGCCGGAGACTCAGCCCTTCCGCCCGCTCCCCGCCCAGGATCTCCTCAACCGTCCACGGCGTCAGAAAATCCAGGTTTGCCGCGGCGCGGGCCTCGGTCAGCGCGATCGGGTCAGCGCGAAATTCGTTGCGCCGGTGGACGATCGTGACCTGCCGGGCAAAACGCGTCAGATAAAGCGCTTCTTCCACCGCGGCGTTTCCCCCGCCGACGACGGCGACACGCTTCTTTTTGAAAAAAGCCCCGTCACAGGAGGCGCAGTAGGAGACGCCCCGGCCGATGAGATCCTCCTCGCCCCGGACTCCCAGTTTGCGCTGTCTGGCGCCCGTGGCGATCAAAACGGTTTTCGTCTCAATATTTCCTGTGTCCGTGCGCACACGTTTGACCGGCCCTTCCGTTTCCAAGCCGCGCGCCGTTTCCATCAGGAATTGCGCCCCCATTTCCTCGGCCTGCCGATAAAAATTCTGCGTCAGGTCATAGCCGCTTATGCCGCCGGGAAATCCGGGATAATTATCAATTCGTTCCGTCAGCGCCGCCTGACCGCCCGGCGAGACCGCCTCCAGCACCAAAGTTTGTAAAGCGCCGCGCGCGGCGTATATCGCCGCGGTCAGACCGGCCGGCCCGGCGCCGATGATCACAGTATCATAAATCATAATTAAAGTCTCCGCCGATTATTATCGGAAACAGCTGGGATATTTCTGTGTTTGTATGAATATCATG
>JAISEW010000025.1 GCA_031263945.1 Gracilibacteraceae bacterium
GGATCACCGCAATTATGACACGCCCACCTTGGTCCAGTTGGCCGGCCGGGCCGGGCGCACCGCCGCCTGCCCGACCGGACGGGTGATTTTTCTGGCCGCCCGCGCGAGCGGCGCCATGCGGGAAGCGACCCGTCTCATCGCGGAGCAGAACGAACTGGCCGCGCGTCTTGGGCTCCTGGACAGCGAACCGAACAGCGAACCGGGCGCGGCGCCCGGCGGGCCGCCCAGAGGGCCGGCGCGCCACCGGCCGGCGGCGGCGTTTCCCGCTTTGCCGCCGCTCCTCGGCGCCGCTCTGCGGGATCTGTGGTACAGCGAGGAAGAGCGCTGTTTGCTCTGCAGCGAGCCGAGGGCGGAGGCGCTGTGCCCGGAGTGCCGGGAGCGTTATTTTTTGCCGGATCTCCAGCGGTGCGCCGCCTGCGGCAAATTGCTGGCGGAAGGGGAGCTGTGCCGCGACTGCGCCGGCGGCCGCGGGCCGCGGGCTCTGGCCGGCGCGACCGCCCTGGGCCTGTATGACGGGGCCTACCGCGATCTGCTGCGCCGGGTCAAATACCGGGGACAGCCTTTCGCCCTCTCCCGTCTGGCGCCTTACGCCGCCCGCCACGCTTTGCGCCGTCTGCCGCTCCCGGACTGTCTGGCGCCTACCCCCTTGCATGATCAGCGTTTGCGCGGCCGCGGCTATAATCAGGCCGAAGCGCTGGCTTCTTTTCTCGGCGGGATACTGGGCCTGCCGGTATGTTCCGTTTTGCGGCGCGCCCGCCTGACGGTCCCGCAGTCCCGCCTGACTCGGGCGGAGCGTTTGGAGAATGTGCGCGGCGCCTTTGTTTGCGATCCGGCCTCCCTCGTCAAGGGGCGGCGGGTCTGGCTGATCGACGACGTGCTGACGACCGGCGCGACCGCGGACGCCTGCGCCGAAGCCCTGCGCGCCGCCGGGAGCGGAGAGGTTTTCGCCTTCGTGCTGGCGGCGGGGAGGGAGGGGTGAGGGGAGTGGAGAGTGGGGAGTGGAGACTGTACCCGGGTTTCTGATTTTTATGTTCAAAAAAATCGTTTTTCTGCTATTTTATTTGACATAAAAATATCATCGTGGTATGCTGTTTTCAGGAGGTCGAGATATGAAGCGAAAAATCGAGGCTGAGCTTTTGCGCTGGAAGCAGTCGCCCGAACGGCAGCCACTGATTCTTGACGGAGCCAGACAGGTGGGGAAAACCTACTCTTTATTGAAATTTGCCAACGAGCATTACAAAAACCATGTACATGTAAATTTAGATATAAACTCACGCCTCAGAGCTCTCTTCATGGACGACATTGAATCCGGGTATGTGGTGAAGCTTTTGGAGGCCGAAGCCCAGGAGCGCATCCTGCCGGAAGAGACTCTGATAATCCTTGACGAGATCCAAGCCTCCCCGCGGGCGCTGGCGGCTTTGAAATACTTTTGCGAGGACAGGCCCGAGTACCATGTCGCAGCTGCCGGCAGCCTGCTGGGGGTGGCGGTCAATCGCGAGAGCTACTCGTTTCCTGTGGGGAAGGTAAAGACTTTGCGCCTTTTTCCGCTTGATTTTGAGGAGTATCTGGCAGCTCGCGGCGAATTTTTTTTGATCGAGGAAATCAAAAAAGCGGCGGCGTCCGGCGGACCTTTGGCTGAAACCCTGCACCTGCGCGCTGTCGGCCTCTATCTGGAGTACTTGATCATCGGCGGAATGCCGGCTGCGGTAAACGCCGTCGCCAACGGCGCCGGTTTGCGCGAGATCCCGGAGCTGCAGGCTGAGATCATGGATCATTACTTGGCGGACATGGCAAAGTACGCGACTCCGACCGAGTCTGTCCGCATCAGGGCCTGTTATGAGTCGCTGCCTGCTCAGCTCGCAAAAGAGAACCGCAAATTCCAATATAAAGTTGTACAAAAAGGAGGATCCGCCGCCCTTTTCGGCGCCAGCATAGACTGGCTGCGCTTTGCCGGCGTGGTTTTGAAGTGTCAGCTAACCGAGCAGGGCAGGGTCCCGATCGTGGCTTATGCGGATCTGTCGGCGTTCAAACTCTACTTTTCTGATGTCGGGCTCTTGACCATGAAAACCCAATTGCCCCACAGCCTTATCCTCTCCGGAGCCCGGTCGGAGAACGCGTTTCTTGGCCCGCTGGCGGAAAACTACGTCGCCCAGCAGCTCGCCGCCCAAGGATATGACCTGTTCTATTGGGCCAGCAATGGCAGAGCGGAGCTGGATTTTGTCATCCAAAGCCGGGAGAAAATGCTGGCGATTGAAGTGAAGAAAGGTCTGCACACTCGGTCAAAAAGCCTGAACGCTTTTCTTTCCCGCTACCCCGGTTGGGCAGGCGCCCGGCTCTCTTTGAAAAACTTTGGCGGTTCCGGCGGCGTCCGCGCTATCCCGCTTTATGCTTTATTCTGTTTGTAAGCGCAAAACGGCTTGGCGTTTGAAAAACGGGACGCTTTTCGCGGCATTTGCCGCGATTTTTTTATGCAGAGCTTAATCGGCCTATAGGGGAAATGAGTGGAGGCGGAACGGGCAAGCCGTCCTCTACGGGATATCCGGGTTTGCATACGCGGTTTGCGCGGCTTCGATCTCCTCGGCGACCAACAGGGCGACCGTAAGGCCGTCGCGGCGCACGACCCCTTTGCTGATCGCCGGCAGATTTTCGGTGAGATACTCCTCCGCCGACTTTTGCTTGTAGGCCATTTCCGCGAGCAGCCGTCTCTCTGAGTGGGATATTTCCGGCGGGGATACAACATGGTTAAATATGAACATCATGCCTAAAATAAGCGCAAACACCGCGGCAGTTATAAGGTCACGCAAAATTATATCTACTTCGCCGCGCCGAAGGCGTAAACTTTGGTTTCCTGGGTTATTTTACTAAAATCCGCGCCCGTGGGGTCGTTCCCCGGCAGGAGGACTATGGCCGCTTTGCTCTGGGCGGCGAGGGCCGAGCCGGTCAGGGCGTCCACCAGCGTATTCCCGTCCGCGGTGTAAATAT
>JAISEW010000247.1 GCA_031263945.1 Gracilibacteraceae bacterium
AAAAAGTATACGTTTTAGTGAACCCGGTTTCGTCATACACGGAAAAGATCTCGCGTCCTGTGGCCGTTTCCGCGCACAGCAAAGTTTTTCCGGTCGCGACGCCCACACGCCCGCCGTCCGGCGAAAAAAACGGCGCGATGGCGGCTTGTCCGTCGAGGGGAAGTTCACGCCGCCGCTGTCCAGTCGCCGCGTCGATGATTTCCAGCGTGTTTTTCTTGCTGTGCGAAATCGCTATCCAGGCTCCGTCACCGCTGATAGCCGCCTTTTGCCCCGACCAGGTTCCCAGCGCCAGCTCACCCTGCGGATAATCATCCAGCCGAAACAGTTCCGTCCCGCTTCCGGCGTCGTAAACGCTGATCACGTTCTCATAGACAAACAGCAGTTTCGTCAGGTTGCGGTCACAAAACAGAAGCGCGCCGTTAAACCAGCCCAAGTCCGCTTCCGCCAGCACTACGCCCGTGTGGGCGTCAAAGGTCCGGAATCCGCCTCCGGCGATGCCGGGTCTCTGGTAGACCGCGATCACGCGGGAACCGTCCGCCGCGAGGAAGAAGGCCGGCGAAAAATAGCTGGATGCTACCCAGCAGTTGTCCGGCAGCGAAAGGTTCTCCGTCTGCGAGAGGTCTTCCGTCAATAGTTCCCCGGTCGCCGCTTCCCAGACGCTCAGACGGCTCTTCACACCCTCGTCGCTCAAGCCGACAACCAGATCGCCCGCCGCCGCGAAGCACTTCGCGTCTGTATGGGCGAAACTGCCGGCCAGTTCCGTCAGCGTCTCGCCGCTCCGCCCGTCCATGACCGCCGCGCCCGCGTTTGCCGTCGCCGGCCTTACATAGCGACCGCTCTCATCGGCAAAATAATCTGCCTGGCTCACCTGTTTTTCCAGCAGCCGCAGCGCGTAAATCCCACTGAAATAAGCGCCAGTTTTATTGCTCGCTATGAGCAGGGTTTCGTCGTCCGGCTGGATGAAGCCCTGCAGAAAAGCGGTGTCCGCGTCATAAAGCCTGGCGATTTCTTCACCGTTTTCCGCGTCCAGCAGCTGCAGTGTATGCCCGCTCCGGCTGATCGTCAGCAGACGCCGGCCCGAGGGAGAAAACGAAGCGAAACGCATCAAGCCAGTCTTGGTATACAAAATTTGCCCGTCGCTCAGATCGAGCAGGCCGAACGCGTTGGCGGCCACAGGCAGCAGGAGACGGGAACTGTCCGGGCTGAACAGTCCGGCAGGCGCGTCGCTGTCAAAAATATTGGAATAATTCGGCAGGGCCTGGCTGGCGACGGTACTGTCCGTCGTCGGATAGCCGAGGAGTTTATTTTCATAGATAATGCGGCAGGAAGGTATTTCCAGCACTTGAATGAAGTAGGTGGTTTTATACTCCTCAAACTCCCCGATGGGGAAACGCGCGCTGGTTTCGCGCGTCAGGACGAGAAAGCGGGAGTCAGGCGAAAAAAACGTATACCCCTGCAAGACGGACGCCTCGCTGGGAACAGTCGCCGCCAGCGCTCTTTGTTCTATATCATACAGGTACAGGCCGGCGAAAGTCGCGACGGCAAAGTAGCGGTCGTCCGGAGAGAAAAGGTTTTTGGAAGTGTTGTGCTGAGTCGGCGCGGTAAAAAGTATCTCGCCGTCGCCGAGGTCAATGACATGGCGTTGGCTCCCTTGCGGCAAAACGTATTGGTAGCGGCTCAGCCCGAAATCACTCAGTTCGGCGGCGTCAGTGAAATGCCCCTCTTTGACCACCCGGCCGGCGCGGACATCGACCAAAACGGGGATGCCGTTCGGCAGAAAAACCGTGTCCCCGCTCTGATTGTACACGGCCTGTTTCACCTTCGCCCCGCTGCGCTCGCCGGACTGAAAAGCAGCGACGGCGGTCATGGCCCCTGGATGTTCATAGATCAGGCGGAAGGTCTCCGCGTCGTATACCCGCAGATATTCACCGTCAGCCGCCACAAAAGTCTTGCCGTCCGGCGCGGGCGCGACCTCGCCGGGAACCTGGGCCAGGGGCCACAGACCGGTGTAAGCGCGGTAAGCCGCGTCATAGAGGGCGTTCTGCGCGGCCGGGGTGATGGCGTCGTCTATGTTCCTCGGCAGAGCTTCCAGCGCCAACAGTGCCGCTCCGGCCCGGTTTCCCCGGTCGAGTTGCTCCTGGGAAAAATTAGCGTACACCTTAGATTTTTGTTCCGTCAATTCGGCGTTTTGCCGAGCGATGACCATGGACTGAGAAAAGGCGTAGCTGCCGAAGCCGGCCAAAATCACCGCCGCCGTCAGCGCGGCCGTCACAGCTAGGCGCAGGAAACGCTCGCGGGCGCGCCGGCGCAGATCGTCAAAACCCACGCCCAATATTGGCGCCAGCAGACGCAGTTTTTCCACGCGCAGTTTGCGGCGCATGGCTCGAATGTTTGGTGCGCGCAGGTCGGCGGCCAATGGTTCCAACTCCGTGAGACCGCCGGCGCCGTCGGGCAGGAAGCGGAGCTGCGGCGGAAAACTTTCCTCCGGTTCTCCCGCCGCGAGTATGGTCAGGATATTGTTTCGCCGCCCCGCCTGGATAAAATAGTCTATTTCCGCCATGCACCATTTGGAAAGAGGCAAATCCGGCGTACAGACGACGACAAGCCAGCAACTCCCCGAGAGCGCCTGCTTGATCCCTTCGTCCAAATTGGTCATCAGGGGTAGCTCGTCCTGGTCGCGAAAGACTTTGCCGATGTGCT
>JAISEW010000008.1 GCA_031263945.1 Gracilibacteraceae bacterium
CGGCGATGAGCAGCATATGCAGCAAAGTGAGGTCGCCCGGATCAAGCGGCGGCGGGACCAGCGTGGTAAAGATCAGCGCCCAGACCGCGCCGGCCAAAGTGCCCACCATGCGTTCCAGCCCTATGGCAAATGATTGACGCACCGTCGTCTGCGTGGCCACGACCGCGGCAATACAGGCAAAAAAAGGCTGATCCAGGCCCAGCAGCCGTAAGACGGGAATACATAAGAAAACGGACAGGGCTGTTTTGACGCTTCTCAGACCTAATCCGCGCAATAAAATATTCTTTTTCATAATGATCAACTATCCTGAATGGACTCTTTCAATTTCTTCCAAAAACTCTTTTTCCCTTCCTGCTGCGCCGGCGGCCCGCCGTTCGGCAGATCGCCGAATTCGCGCAGCAGGTTTTTCTGGTGTTCCGACAGTTTGGTCGGCGTGACGACGACGACGCGCACATGCTGGTCGCCGTTGCTGTTGCCGCGCCGGTAGGGCACGCCCTTATCCCTGATCCGGAAAATGCGGGAAGTTTGCGTTCCTTCCGGGATGCGCAGTTTCACCGGGCCGTGCAAAGTATTCACTTCGATATCGTCGCCCAGGGCGGCCTGCACAAATGAAATCGGCACCTCACAGTAAACATCGTTGCCGCGCCGCTCAAAAAACTCATGGGCCTTAATGTTCAGCACCACATACAGATCGCCGTTCTCGCCGCCGCGGTCGCCCGCTTCGCCCCGGCCGCTGTAACGCAGATTCAAACCGTGTTCCGAACCCTTGGGCACGGTGACTTTTATCTCTTTCAAAGCGCGGACTTTGCCCCGGCCGCTGCATTTGGCGCAGGGGTGGGCGATGCGGCTGCCCGTGCCGCCGCAGGCCGGGCAGCTCCTGGTCGTCGCCATCTGGCCGAGGGGCGTGCGCTGGACGCTGCGGATGGTGCCCGTGCCGTTGCACTGCGAACACTTCTCCGGGCTGGTGCCGGGAGCCGCGCCGCTGCCGTGGCATTCCGAGCAGGTCTCCGCCGCCGGGACTTCGATGACTTTTTCCGAGCCGAAAGCGGCGTCTTCCAAGGTGATGGTCAAATCATAACGCAAATCGGCGCCGCGGGCCGGCCCGGTGCGGCGGACGCCGCCGCCGCCGAAAAACATGCCTAATATATCGCCCAGATCGCCAAAATCCATGCCCATCCCTCCGAACCCCTGCCCGGAGGGATCGACTCCCGCGTGACCAAAACGGTCATACTTGTCCCGCTTCTCCTCGTCGCTCAGGACGGCATAGGCTTCCGTCGCTTCCTTGAAGCGCTCCTCCGCCTGTTTATTGCCGGGATTGACGTCGGGATGGTTTTCGCGGGCGATGGTGCGATACGCTTTTTTTATTTCATCCATGCCGGACGTTTTCGCCACGCCCAGCACTTCATAATAATCGCGTTTCATGCGGCTTTATTTGTCCTTGTCCATTTCCGTGTATTCGGCGTCCACCACGTCGTCGGCCGGCGCTTCCCGCGGAGTTTCCTCACCAGTGCCCGCGCCCGCGCTCCCGGCGCCGCTGTCGCCATCGGTTCCGCCGCCGGGCGGATTTTGCTGATACATTTTTTCCACATAGGGATACAGCACTTTGGACAAAGCCTCTGATTTGGCCTTGATCTCCTCGGCGTCGCTGCCGACCGCCGCGTTTTTCAGATCCTCGATCGCGTGTTTTATCGCTTCGGCCTCCATCGGGTCGCCTTTGCCCTCGAAATCCTTCAGGGTCTTTTCCGCCTGATAGGCCATGGAGTCGGCCTGGTTCTTCGCGTCGATCAATTCGCGCTGCTTGCGGTCTTCCTCGGCGTGCGCCTCGGCGTCCTTGCGCATTTTTTCGATCTCATCCTTGTTCAGGCCGGCGGAGGAAGTGATGGTCACCTTCTGCTCGTTGCCCGTGGCCGTGTCTTTGGCCGCCACATGCACGATGCCGTTGGCGTCGATATCGAAAGTCACTTCTATCTGCGGCACGCCGCGCGGGGCCGGCGGGATGCCGGACAACTGGAAACGGCCGAGAGTCTTGTTATAAGCCGCCATCTCCCGTTCGCCCTGAAGCACGTGGATGTCCACGGAGGTCTGCCCGTCGGCCGCCGTGGAAAAAGGCTGGGATTTGGTGGCCGGAATAGTCGTGTTGCGGTCAATGATGCGGGTAAAAACGCCGCCCAATGTTTCGATGCCCAAAGAAAGCGGCGTAACGTCCACGAGGATGATGTCTTTCATCTCGCCGCCCAGCACGCCGCCCTGCACGGCCGCGCCCAAAGCGACGACTTCGTCCGGGTTGACGCCCTTATGCGGCTCTTTGCCGCTGATCTTGCGGATGGCCTCCTGCACGGCCGGAATACGGGTCGAACCGCCGACGAGGATGACCTGATCGATTTCGTTGAAACTCAGCTTGGAGTCCGCCATGGCTTTGCGGGTCGGCTCCATCGTTTTTTCCACGAGATCAGCCGTCAGCTCGTCGAATTTCGCCCGCGTTATATTGAGCTGCAAATGCAGCGGCCCGTCCGCCGACATGGTAATAAAAGGAAGATCGACGCTCGTCTGCGTCACGCCGGACAGCTCGATTTTCGCTTTTTCCGCCGCTTCCTTCAGGCGCTGCAGGGCCATGCGGTCTTTCGCCAGATCGACGCCGTTTGTTTTCTTGAACTCCGCCACGATATGGTCGATAAGGCGCTGGTCAAAATCGTCGCCGCCGAGCAGATTATTGCCGTTGGTGGCTTTGACCTCGACCATGCCCTTGCTCAGTTCCAAGACCGACACGTCGAAGGTGCCGCCGCCCAAATCGTAAACGAGTACGGTCTGGTCGTTTTCCTTGTCGAGACCGTAGGCGAGAGCGGCCGCCGTCGGCTCGTTGATGATGCGCAGCACTTCCAGGCCGGCTATCGTGCCCGCGTCTTTCGTGGCCTGGCGCTGGGCGTCGGTGAAATAGGCGGGAACCGTGATGACAGCCTGAGTCACGGCGGCGCCCAGATAAGACTCCGCGTCTGTTTTCAGTTTTTGCAGGATCATGGCGGAAATCTCCTGCGGCGTGTAGGCTTTGCCGTTCAGCGTCACCTTGCGCTCCGTTCCCATATGCCGCTTGATGGAGCTGACCGTGTTTTCCGAGTTGGAGACCGCCTGCCGTTTTGCCACCTGTCCCACCAGGCGTTCGCCTGTTTTGGAAAAACCGACGACGGACGGCGTGGTGCGCGCCCCTTCCGCGTTGGCAATGACGACGGGTTCTCCGCCTTCAAGCACGGAAACACAAGAATTCGTGGTCCCCAGATCAATGCCGATAACTTTGCCCATATGGCGTTACCCCCTTAAATGTAATCTGATTTGATTTTAATATAATGTTTAATGTTAAGAGCTGACTTTCACCCGGCTGGGGCGGACGACCTTCCCTTTCAGATAGTAGCCCTTTTCTAACTCGGCTAAAACAGTGTTTTCCTCCTGTTCCGATTCCTCGCGCAGGAGCGCCTCGTGCAAATTGGGGTCAAAAGGGCGCCCCACGGCCTCGATCGGGACTACGCCCTCGTCCTCCAGCACTTTGCCCAGCTGACGGCAAATCATGTCCACCCCCTGACAGAGGGAGTCAAAATCCCGCGTCTGCGCGGAGGCTTCCAGCGCCCGCCCCAGGTTGTCCATGACCGGAAGAAGTTTTAAGACCAGCTGCTCCGCCCCGTATTTGGCTATATCTTCCTTTTCTTTGCGCGTCCGTTTGCGAAAATTATCAAATTCGGCTGTGAGCCGCTGCAGGGCGGCGTAGTATTCGTCGGCCTTCCGGCGCGGATCTTCCGCTGCTTCCGCCGCGGCGGCGCTTCCGGCGGCGTCCGGTTCGGAGATTTTTTCTTCGCCGCCTGGTTCCGGGGCCGCGTCCTGCTCCGTCTCCGCGGGCCGGTTATTTTCTTCTGTCATTTGCACATCATTCCTCCGGTGATCTCAGGATGGTATAAGCCCGGTTAAGGGTTAAAAACCGGGGCTAAGGACCGAGCTTATGCGCGCGGTTGGTCAAAAGTTCCGTCAGGCTTTTGGTCAGATAATCGACGATGGCGATGGTTTTGCCGTAATCCAGGCGCGTCGGGCCCAGCACGCCGACGGAACCGATTTGCTTGCCGTTGATATGATAGGTAGCCGTGATGATACTGCAATCCTGAAAGACCTCATCGGTGTTTTCGCCGCCGATACGCACGACCGGGCCGTCGTCTTCCGTGTGGCGGAGCAGGCTTTTCAGCTTATTGCCCTCCTCAAAGACTTCCATAAAGAGACGCATTTTTTCCAAATCTTTGAATTCCGGGTGATTCAACATGTTGAGCGCCCCGCCCAGGTAGACTTTTTCCCCGCCGGCGCTTTCTTGGAGGACCCGGCCCAATATGCCGACCACCCCGTCGATCATGCGGCGCCGCTGCGACAGTTCCCGGTAGATCTCCTGCAAAAAGCTGCGCGACAGATCCTTGACCCTGGTCACCCCTATCCTTTCATTGAACAAAGTGGCCAGGATCTGCAGTTCTTCCGTGGTGGCGTCGTCGCCTATATCCACTATGTTATTTTCCACCTGACCGTTGTCCTTGACCGTCACGAGGATGGCCTGGCCGGATTGGTAGGGCAGAAAATAGAGCTTTTGCAGGGCGCTGTTCAAACTGTGCGGCCCGGTGACGATGGCGGTCAGATTCGTGATCTGGGATATGAGTTTGCTCGCGCTCTCGATCACTTCCTGCACTTCGCTGACCCGTTCGGCAAAATTCCGGTCGATATGTTTCCGCTGGCTCTCGCTCAATTCCGCGTCGCCGATGAGATAGTCCACATAATAGCGGTAGCCCTTGTCGGAAGGGACCCGCCCGGCCGAGGTGTGCGGCTGCTCGATCAGGCCCAGTTCTTCCAGATCGGCCATCTCGTTGCGGATGGTGGCCGGCGAAACGCCAAGCTCAAATTTGCGCGATATCGTGCGGGAACCCACAGGTTCCGCCGTGGCGATATAATCCTGCACTATGGCTTTTAGGATTTTTTGTTTGCGCTCGTTCAATTTCACAAAAAAACACCTCCGCTGCCGAGCCGATTGTTAGCACTCTGCCTTGGTGAGTGCTAACAACAATACATTAACATGAAGGTAAAAGATTGTCAAGGATTTTTTTGGCGGCGGCGGCCTTTTTTTAGACAAAATATATCCGCCCGTGCTATACTGAAATCAATAACTCATTCAGAAAGACGTGATCAATGCAATATCTTTTGTTATTTTTAGAGGGAGTTATCACCTTTATTTCTCCATGCCTGCTGCCCATGCTGCCGATATATATCTCTTATTTTGCCGCGAACAGGACGGGCAAAAGGAAAACGCTGACAAACGCGCTCGGCTTCGTATTGGGATTCACCTTAGTGTTTGCGGCTATGGGGACCTTCGCCGGAACGCTGGGAAAACTATTGGTAAAATATGGAATTTTGTTGAACATCGTGACCGGTTCGGTCGTCGTCGTCTTCGGGCTGAACTTTTTAGGGATTTTCAAGATCGGATTTTTAAACCAGACCAGAGGCGGGACCGCCAATGTGAAAAATCTCGGTTTTTTTTCGTCCGTGCTGTTCGGTTTAATATTTTCCGTCAGCTGGACGCCGTGCGCGGGCGCATTTTTAGGTTCGGCTTTGATGACGGCGGCTCAGAGCGGCTCCGCAGGGCAGGGGACTTTTATGCTGCTGGTCTTTTCCCTGGGACTTGGCGCGCCGTTTCTTTTCAGCGCGGTTTTAATTGAACAGTTGAAAGGAACTTTTGATTTTATCAAGAAAAATTATAAGGTCGTCAACACGTTTGCCGGGGGGCTGCTGGTCGTCGTCGGTATTTTGATGGCGACGGGGCTGATGGGGCGTTTTCTGGCTTTATTAACATTTTAAAATCTTAGGGGGGTATTTGCCGTGAAAAAAAGAAGCGTCATTGTTTCAATCGTTGTATTCGCGGCGGTTTTGGGGATTTCCGCGTACGCGTATAACGCGCTGAGCGCCAACGCGCGGCCCGAAAATGATCTTGCGGTCGCCGCCGGGCAGGGAGAGGTCGCCGGCAGCGGGGAAAACTCCGAAAGCGAAAAAACAAAAGCGCCGGATTTTACCATGCTGGACGCGGCGGGCAATGAAGTGAAACTGTCAGACTTGTTCGGCCAGCCGATCGTGCTGAATTTTTGGGCAAGCTGGTGCCCTCCCTGCAAAACAGAAATGCCTGAATTTGACAAGGTATATAAGGAATCAGGCGGCGACGTGCGGTTTATGATGATCGACCTGGCTGACGGCTGGCAGGAAACAAAGGAAAAAGGCCTGAAGTACGCTGAGGATCAGGGGTTTTCTTTCCCGGTTTATTTTGACACGCGGCAGGAAGGCGCGTATATGTACGGGATCCAGGCGATCCCCACCACTATTTTCATCGACGGGGACGGATATATCGTCACCGCGGCGCAGGGCGCGATCGATGAAAAAACATTGCTAAAAGGCATCGATTTGATCAAATGAATCACTCGTCCCCGCGCAGACGGGCCGTAAGCTCGCGGCGGTTTTTTGTCCCTGTTTTGGCAAACAGTTCCGCCATATGATATTTGACCGTGCGCTCGGTGATTTGACAGGTTTCCGCGATCCGGGCGTTGGACATGCCCCGCAAAACGCCGCTCAGTATCTGCGCCTGCCGCTGACGGATGCCATATGTGTGAACGGCTTTGGCTACAAGCGCGTCCGTCCCGCTTTCCGCGGCGGTCCGGATCTTGTTCAGGATATTTTTCTGGTGGACTTCCATTTCGGCAGGCGATATATGCAGGCGGCGGGCGATATCATGGCGGGTCAGACCGTCGATAAAAAGCGCGGCTATGGTCTGTTCGATCGCCAAAAGCCCGGCCCCCGCCATTCCGGGCTGATCCAGCGCCGCTAAGGCGGGATCGCCTTCGGTGGTTTCCGGCTCCCGGAACAGCGCGCTCAAGAGCGAGGCCACGAAAGTTTTTTCGCTGCGCGTGTCGACTATGAGCAGCGCCGCGGCCAGCAGCAAGATCACCAGCGCCGCCATGACGGCGATATGCCCGGCGGACAGCGTTTCCCCCGGGAAAAAGACCGGCGCCAGACTTTCAAAGGCCCAGAGAGAAGAAGCCGTGAGGATATCCAGGGCCATACCCAGAGAAGCCATGAGGACCGGTTTGTCGGTCCGGGAAAAAAACATGATGGAAAACCCGACGACAAAAAAGTCCGAGTAAGCGCCGCCGACACCGTCCGCGATGATGAGCGCCGGCAGGAGATCCGGCTCCCCCTGCCGCAGCAGCGCCAAGATCAGGCCCAGTAAATATAAGGAAAAACCGACGATCATCGCCTGTTTTTCCCGCAGCCTGTCGGTAAACAAGGCGTAAACGCTCAGGCTCACGGCGGGAAGCAGCGCGCCGCCGGCAAAAAGCAGCGGGTCGCCGCGCAGGCCCTCCGCGAGGAAATAGCTGTGAAACAGATCCGAGGCGAGATCGAAGGCGCATACGAGCAAAAATATCACCGCCGCTAAAACGACATACCGGGTCTGCAAAAACAAAAACGCGCCCGCGCGCGTGGAAGGCTCACAAACAGGCGGTTCCCGCCAGGCGATGGCGGCATAGGACATCAGGCCGGCGGCCGCGGGGAAAAGGAATTGGCCGAAGGGCGGGAACATGAGCGTCCGCGCCAGAAAAAGCCAGAGAGCGTGGGCGAAAATAGCGGCGGTGATCGCCGTCATAAAAGCCGTTAATTTCCATTTTTCTCCAGCCGACGTCACCACGCCGTAACAGCAGCGCAAAATGAGCGGCGCTATGAATACGGGCGAGATGACGAAGAGCGCGACAAAACCCGGCGGGGGCAGAAGCGGCATGACGACAGTGCAGGCCAGCCCGACGGGAGCGCTGAAGCGGGCGATCCGCGCCACGGCCCCGATATTGTCGCCGCAGACGGCGCCGAGGGCAATCATGGGAACGGCGAGCGCCAAGGAAAACCAGAACATATTCATGCTCCGGGCATAAAGCGTAGGGTCGTAGCTTTGGTATACGGAGAAATACCAGGCGGTCAGCGCGAAAAGACCGAACCACTCCCGACGCGCCACCGGGTCAAATGCCTTGAGCATCGCGGCGTCCTCCGTTTTTTTCGATCTGCGCGTCAAGTCCCGCGCTCAGTTTTGTGAGCAAGCGAAAAAGCCGCTCTTTCTCCGCCGCGGTGAGATTCCCGCCCCATTCCTCCAGTATTTCCCGGCTCTCGTCGCGGTACTTTTCTCCGAGCGCCCGCCCGCTTTCGGTCAGGAACACGTCAAAAGTGCGCCGGTCGCTCACGTTTGCCTTTCGCCTGACGTAGCCGCCCTGCTCCAGCTTGGCGATCAGCTCCCCGCACGATGAGGACGTTATTTGCAAAAACCGCGTCAGCTCCCGCTGCGTCAGGCCGTCACGCTCGAGCAGGATTTTAAGGATTATGCCCTGCTTTAAGCCGATCCCCAGACCGCCGGATTTGCCGTCCGGGGTGGCGTGGATCAGCTTGATGCATTGCTCATGACAGCGGTGAACAAGGACGTAGATTTTTTCCACATAATTCTCGATGATACGCGCCCTCCGGAATAAGTCGAACCCTATCGGCCGCCGGAACGGACCGCCGCCCGCGCCAGCGCGTCACAGCGGTTGTTCTGCTGATTATCGGCGTGTCCTTTTACCTTGTGCCAGCTCACCGCGTGTTTTTGGGTCAGGGTCAGCAGTTCCCGCCACAAATCCTGATTTTCCACCGCTTCCTTTTTTGAGGTCAGCCAGCCGTTGCGCTGCCATTTGTCCAGCCAGCCCTGCGTAAAAGCGTTGATCAGATAAGCGCTGTCGCTGTATAATTCCACCCGGCACGCCTCTGTCAGCCGTTCCAGGGCGCGGACGGCCGCCGTGAGTTCCATGCGTTGGTTGGTCGTATCCGGCTCGAACCCGCTCACCTCTTTGCTGGTCTCGCCGTAAGTCAAAACGGCCCCCCAACCGCCTGGACCGGGATTTCCGGAGCAGGCGCCGTCAGTGTAAATAACGACTGTTTTCATCCGCGCCGCCCCCCTCCTTGATTTGGATGCTGACGTCTCTCCATATTTAAGGGATATTATATCACCGCCGGGCCATAAAACGCAATATTTTTACATCTACACCCCCTCAACCACAAACCCCTTGACACCGACCAGCGTCTTGATTAAACTTGTTATATGCACGTTATTCCCGTTTACTGTTTTT
>JAISEW010000076.1 GCA_031263945.1 Gracilibacteraceae bacterium
ACGGTCAGATCGGCGGCAGCTGAGTTGTAATCCCCGTCGCCCTGCTTGTGCGCCCGGATGATGGCGGTGCCGGCCTGCAGGATGCTGACGTCGTCATGGATGGTGTAAAACGTGATCACCGTGTCGCCGGCGACCTGGTAATAATCGACGCTGCCCGTGCCCTGCCCGCCGGAAACTTCCGGCAGCAGGAAATTCGGATCGCCGTAAGTCTTCACGATCGTGGTTTCGGGAAAATCAAAGCCGGTTTGCTGCGCTTTGGTTATCTCGTAGGCAAAGACGAAGTCAATATCACCGTTATAATTATCCTTCGCGGCCGGCCAGTACTCAGCTTCCAAATTTTGTAATCCGCCCGGCACGTTCGGCCAGTCATACTCGGCGATCTGCATACTGCCTGACTGGCGCACGGCGACGGTGGCCAGCGTCACGCCGTTAGCGGTGAAGGTGACGGTCCCCGGCGGCAACTCCAGCGTGTTGCTGAAAACAGCCGTCAGCCGGACCGTTTCGCCGGCGACCGGATGCCCGCTGGGCAGATCCGTTTCCAGCATGACGGCGATATCGCGAGGGATTATCTCGAAGGGCGCGGCGGCGGTTTTTTCCGCGTAATTGGGATCGGTCGTCGTGACGACCACTTCATAATGGCCCGCGTTGACGGGGGGCGTGGCGCTGAGCGGGTAAACCGTGCCGCCGGTCCCGCGGTACTCGATTTTATAGCTCTGGGCGCTTTTGATGCTGACATGCGAAACCTCATAGGGGTGGCCGTTATATTCCCGGTCGATTTGCGGATCGACCGCCACCGCGGCGGCGTCGCTCTTGGTCACGGCATAAGCGAGATCGGCTTTGCTCTCTTTATGCGCTTTGTCGCCGTAAAAACGCGCCTCAAAGACGATGTTTTTGACGGCGTCAGGCGTATAGGCGATAGCGGCCGTATGGCCCGTGATATATTGGCTGCCGATAGGAACGCCGTCCGCAAAGAAATAAACCATGCTCTTGGGATCATAGGCTACTTGCGGATCCAGTTCCGCGGTCAGAGTGACCGGGCTGCCGTAAGACTGGCTGCCGGTCGGCTGAGCGGCCAAAGTCATGCCGCTGATCCTTTTATTCATCACATAGGGGCCGAACCGCCCTTCCGCCTTATTGCCGGCGTTATCCGCGGCTTGCCAGTGGATAAAATGGGTGCCGTCGTCTTCCAGAAAAACGGCGCGGGAGGATGTTGGTAAATATTGGCTCCACTGAGCGGCGGTCGGGGCCGCGGTGGAATTCGTCAGCGCGAACCGCTGTTCCTTCAGCCCGCTTCCGCCCTGGTCCTTGAATCTCAGGTTGATGATGGTATCCTGGGTGAAATTACCGGTAGGCGGCGCGGCCGCCGCGGTGGGCGGGCTCGTGTCCTGGATCACGTCCAGCGGGCGGGTGAAAGACTGGGAGACGCCGTTTTTACTCGTCACCGTCAGCGTCACCCGGTAAGCGCCGACGGGCAAACCCGCAACGTTATGGTTCCCTTCGGCGCTGCCGGTCAGGGACAGGCCGCCGTAAGCGGCGCCGTCTTTGGTCACCTGGAAGTCATATTTGGTGATGGGGTCGCCGTACAGATCATAGCTGTCGTTGATGATATCGACCGCCTGACCGCCCGTTCCCTTGACGATCAAAGACGGCTCCAGCGTGAAGTAGGCGTAGGGCGGATTCGCGTCGGCCGGGTCGACGTAGCCGCAGCTCAGCTGACGCGCCACGGTCGCGGTCGCGCCGTATTTATCGGTCACGGTCAGCGTCACCAGATAAGTGTGCCCGTCCTCAAGAGTCCCGGGCAGGCCGGGCTTCGGTTTGTCCATCGTGGCCACGTCGATGTAGGTATATTCACTTTTCACGATGCCGTTGCTGCTGCGGTCGTCCGGGTCGAAAGACTTCGCGTCGCTGAACTGAGGATTCTTGCGGTCGCTCATGTCCACATCCAGCCGCGCCGTGGGCGCCCGGTGTACGGTAACGCTGTTGATGAGGTCGTCACAGTAGTAAATATCATAAACGCCGGGTAAATAAAAACGGAAATCCAGATCGGACATGTACTGGCCACTGAGGATATGAGTTCCTTCCGTGCCGTCATCCCAGCCGAGTTCGTCCGTCGGCCGGTGGACGATCTTCCATTTGCCTTGCGGCCATTCGGCGTCCGCTGTTCCTTCCTTATCCGCGCCGCTCACATCCAGCGCGACGTTGTCCGTGACGAGAAAAGCCGTTACCGTGTTGTTTTGCCAGTAACGGGCGTAAATCTCATCGGCGATCTTCTGGATCTGCTGGTCGAAAGTCTTGGTGGCCGCATCGTCTACATTGATGACCGCGCCTTTCAGACTGTGTTTTCCCAGAAAACCCTCGGTGGCCTTGGCGTTCACCCCGCCGCACCAGCCGAAATAATAGATGTCGTCCGTGGTGAGACGGGCTAAGAGTTCGGCGGTTATGCCGCTTCTGGCAAAATCGTCGATAGGATCCTCGTTCAGATTGACCAGATATTTCTGCGTATTCTGATGCCACTCCGGTTCCCGCACGACTTCCGACAGCTTGCGCACGAGCTCCATATCCATGGACAGATGCTGCAGAGCCAGATGGGTCGGTTGATCGCAGTTATGGCTGCGATAGGAACCCAGAGGGCCGAAGCCGAAATTCTTGATGAAACCGCGGTCCAAGAAGATCTGGGGCAGACCCGTCAAGTTTTTCTGCCCGTCTACCGCGTCGTTGGTCGTATTCCACTTGATGGGGAGATCCGCCTCCGCGATAGGCGTGACCAGCACGGAAGTGTCCGTGTGGCTTCCCCTGTACCAGGCCTTGATGGAGCCGGGCCGGGCCTCAAGCTTGATGCGCCGGAATTTGTCGACTGGGCTGTAAACATTGCTATAGGCAATCAGCTCCACATTGGCGGTGCCAAAATAGTTCATCCCTCCCTTATCGCGGGAGTGATGAAATCTTTTCGCGTCCATGTCTTTCAGTTTATAAATCTTCATCGCCTGGCCGCTGCCGCTGCCGCTGTATTCCAAAAAAAGAAGATAGCCGTTTATCTTCTGCCCGGCTCCATAGGCGCCGGTGATATCCGTGTTAAAGAGGAAGCCCACTCCGTCCAGAGCGTCATAGGCCAGATCTTCCTGGATCGCGAATTCAAACGTTTTCTTGGTCGCCTGGTCGTTATCCAAAAAACGGAAGTCGATATACCCGCCTCTAGGGTAACCGTAAAAATCCATCGTGGCGCCGTTGTTCGACTCTTTCATATGTGCCGGAAAGTTGTTATAGGGATGGGCCGATCTTTCGCCCTCATTTTTTTCCGTATACACATGCTTGGCGTCGCTGATTTCTTCAACACCGTTGAAGTTGGTGTGGTCATAGGCCCACCACTGAAAAGCGGAGGTCATGTTGTTGTTCACGGCCCTGGCCGCCGTGATATAAAGGTCTTCTCTGGGCATAGCCGGATTTTTGGCCTCCAGCTTTTGGCGCAGATCGGCCTCAAAATTGGAATAATCCACATAAGTGGGACCGACGGCCAGCGCCACGTCAACTTTATTGGTCACATGCACGCCCACCGTCGGCACGGCGGCCGCCACGGCCGCAGGCACGGAAAACGGGGGCAATATCATCGCCAATATGACAAAAAGCGCCACCATTCTTTTTCTGTTCACCGCGCTGCTCCTTCCGTTAATATCCATTATCCTCCTCCTTAATAGTAAAAATTAATCTTCTTTGTTAAAATTTTACCGGGAAAATAGACTCAGGTCCCGCGGATCGCGTCGGGGATCGATCGATCAGCACTTCCTGACTATGATCGCGCAAAATACTGACTACATACTAGCATGTTTTTCGCGAAAACGCAAGAAAAACCGCGGCTATTTTTGAGTTTTGCCAAAATAAATCTATATTTAATGCGATAAATATTCAAAAAATAAAAAATTGATTCCAAAAGTAGGTTTTTCCGCCGAGTCGTCGAGGATTTACATCAATTATGTTAATTATGAATAGTTTTCACATTATGTTTTTGCGTTAAAGGGCTGTAAAATCAAGAACGTGAGAAAATGACCGGAATGCACGATGTTTGAGACTTTTGTGACCGCTTTATGCCTTATAAGTCCGTTTTATATCGATCCGACCACGAATGATCTCCGCATGTCGTTTGATTGTATACTTTATAGTCGCGTTTGATAAACAATATGTACACGCGTTAAACCCGTTTAAAATCGTTAGGCCGTCAAGACGGATAGCGGCGCGACGTTCACCCCATCCGGCCTGCGGTGGGCGAACCCGTTCGCGGTAATCACGGCTAAGGCTGCGGGAGCTTTAG
The DNA here is from genome assembly GCA_031263945.1 of Gracilibacteraceae bacterium. Lineage (GTDB taxonomy): Bacteria > Bacillota > Desulfitobacteriia > Desulfitobacteriales > Syntrophobotulaceae > JAIRRL01. The sequence goes on from JAISEW010000076.1 coordinate 4,304, forward strand.
CTTTTTCGGTATCGATCTTATCCGCGAATTTCAAGAGATTTTTCGCGGCGGCGTCTGCCGCGCCGATTCCGAGCTTGATCTCAAACGCGCCCCAGGTCCCGTCCGCGTATTCCATGACGGCGTCGATCTCCAGCCCTCGCGAGTCGCGGTAATGGAACACCTTGCCGCCGCTGGCGGCGGCGTATATTTTTAAATCCCGTATCACAAGCGATTCAAACAGCAAGCCGAAATAGTTCAGGTCTGTCAGTTTATCCACCGAAAGCCCAAGTGCGCCCACCGCCATGGACGGGTCGGCAAAGTGGCGCTTTGGGGACTTGCGCAGCATATCCGCGGAACGGATATGCGTATTCCACGCCGGGAGGTTTTCAACGGCCATCAGGCGCTCCAGCGCGGAAAGGTATTCGGCCACCGTTTCATCGTCCAATCCGTCGCTGCCGCCCGTGTCTTTAGCCAGCACGGTCAGGGCGGCTTCGGTAGAAATGTTGCGCGCGAGGGACTGGATCAGCCGCGTCACCTTATACGGGTCGCGGCGCTTCCCGGACACCTTGGAAAGATCCACTTCGGCAATCAAAGACACATAATCGCCGGCAAAGCGCAGTCCGTCCGCGGCGCTTGCCCCGATCAGGCCCGGCCAGCCCCCCAGCGTGATTTTTTCCGCAAGATCACCAAGCTCAAAGACTGCGCTTTCAGAGGTGGGAGGGGCGCCTTTCAGCAGGGCCGCCAGACTGACTTCTCCTGTGGACCAGCCTTTTTCGAAAAACGACATGGGGCGCATCCTGATCACGGAGAATCTTCCCGCGCCAGAATGCCGTCTGACCTTGTCGTCCGGCGTGGCGGAACCCGTCAGGATAAATTGACCCTTCTGTTTGCGCTCGTCCACTTCCCGGCGCACATAGTTCCATATTTGAGGATACTCCTGCCATTCATCCAAGAGGCGCGGGACGGTTCCCGCGAGGACGCTTCTGGGGTCGATCTCCATTTTTATCTTCACTTGCTCATCGGCGTCAAACCGCACGACGCTCCCCGCGATTTGCGTCGCGGTTTCCGTTTTGCCGCAGCCCTTCGTTCCTTCAATCAGAACCGCGCCGGAGCTTTGCAGTCGCTCTGCCAGCGCTTGGTCCGCAAACCGTTTATGATATTCCAAAGTCGCCACCTCCTGTTTGGTATCAGCATATCACTCGAACCGCTAAAATGCAATTCGATTATCCGCTAAAATATAATTCTGTTATCCGCTAAAATATTATTCCCCTTGTTATTTCATAGTTCCGGAAAACCTATGAGTGAGGACTATGGCACACAAAAATTTGTATAATCATTACGGAGGTCAAACGTCAGCCGATGAGGTAATACCATGGACACAGAGAAAAAGACAATCGTGAGGGACGGCGTAGTTTTTACCAAAGATATGAAAACGCTGGTTTATTACCCTCCGGCCAAGGAAGGCTCCGCCTACGCCATCCCGGACGGTGTAACGCGGATCAAAGGCAGCGCCTTCCGTGACCATAGAAATCTGGCCAGCGTCGCCGTCCCGGACAGCGTGACGGTCATTGAAGGCGACATGTTTGCCTGGTTCGACCTGACGATCCGCGCCGGAGAGAATTCCTGCGCCGCCGAGTCCGCGCGGGATAAAGGGATTAAATTTGAGGCTGCTGGGGGAATCTGAAGATGATGGGAGGGAGAATAACCATGGACAAAGAGGAAAAGACGATCGTGAGGGACGGAGTTCGTTTTACTGAGGATATGAAAACACTGGTAAAATATCCTCCGGATAGAAGAAACACCGCGTATACGATTCCACCCAGTGTGACAAGCATCGGCAGTAGTGCATTTGAGGATTGTGAAAATCTAACGGAAATTGTCCTCCCGGA
>JAISEW010000053.1 GCA_031263945.1 Gracilibacteraceae bacterium
CGGTTGATCTTGCTGAAACTGAGGGAAATGCGCTCCCCGATCTTGCAGCCGTTTTCGTAGGAAGTGCCCGGCAAAAGCGCCACATACTGCGTGCTGCTGTAACGGGCGAACAGGTCGCCGCGCCGCAGATGCATGGCTATGACCCCGTGCAGTTTTTCCATATATTCTCCGATGTATTCCGCCTGCGGCAGATCATCGTCCAAATCAGTCAGCGTGAGCAGCATGACATAGACCGACTGGCCCGTGCGCTCCACGCCGCGGGCGATAAAACGGTACACGTCCTTGAATATTTCATAATTGCAGGAGTAGGCACCCTGCTTCAGCGTGGCTTCATTCAGGTTGTCCTTGATGATCAGGAGGTCGCGCTCCACGCTCTTGATCGTTTTCATGATGTCGCGGTAAAGCGCGATCACGCCTTCCGAAGGATTGACGCCGAGTTCGTTGAACAGCCGGCCCGTTATGGTCTCATAAGCCGTCAGGGCCTCTTTATGCCGGCCGAGACGGATGAAAGCCGTTATCAGCATTTCATAAAAGCCTTCATCGTAGGGATCAATACTTACGGCATGGGTGCAAATCTCCAGGATCTGCTCATATTTCTCCCTTTGTTTCAGCAGCCGGTATACCTTATGCACACATTCGCTGAAAACGCGATGGTAAAATGACGAATACGGCACCGCCCATTCCTCATAGGCGGCGCGCGGCAGAAAACGGCCTTTGTAGAGATCTATCGCCTCGGAATAAAGCTGGATTTTTTCCTCGTCGCTGATATCAGCCTGCCCGGCTTTTTTCCATTTGTTTTCAAACAATTCGACGTCCACATCGCAGGGGACGGACGTATTCCAGGAATAAACGCTTTTTTTGCACAGGATATACTGTTTGGACGGCAGCCCGTACTCATCCAAAACATTGCGCAGGCGGTAAACGATATTTTTGATGATATTGCCGGGGTTGCCGCTGCGGTCGTCTTTGACGAGCAACTCGATCAAATCGTCCTGGCTCAACTCCCGGCGGCGGTTGATCAGCAGATATTCCAGCAAAGTCCATACTTTACGACTGCGTCCCTCATCCTCTATGATCCCCCGCTGCCCGTAGGAGAGGGAAAATCCGCCCAGCATCTTCACTTGCAAAACAGCGGCCGGCTGCCCAGTTTTTCTTTCCGGTTCCACTTTTACGCCTCCTTGGGTTTAAGAGAAAGTCACAATGAGTATACATTATCGCGCGCTCAAAGTCCATATATTTTAGAGAAAATTTTTCCTTTCGCGACTTTATGACTTTTTGAATGACTGCTTTTATATCCGCATTTATCGAAACCGCCTTGTATTCCGCGGCCGCGAATGGTAAAATTACCTGGGGTGATGATAAACGATGGAACAAAACAGTCTTCTCCCCTGGGTGGAAGAAATGCTGGCCGAAGGGAGCGGCCTCTGCGGCGTCAGCGCTCATGAGACGGGCCTGAGCGGTTTTCTGGCTAAAATATGGGGCCCGTACTGCGCGGAGGACCGGACGGACGTTACCGGCAACCGGTTTTTCCTCAAACCGGGGAAAAACGGCAAGGATAAGATCCTGCTCGCGGCTCACGCCGATGAGATCGGGCTCCTGGTCACGGCGGTCGATAAGAACGGTTTCATCCGCTTCGCGCCCGTGGGCGGGGTGGATGAGCGCGCCCTGCTGGCTCAGGTGGTCACGGTACGCGGGCGGAGCGACATGGCGGGCGTTATCTGTCACGCCCCGTCTAAGCGCCGGGCCGGTAAACCGGTCCCGCTCAGGGAGCTGGCGGTGGATGTGGGCTTCGGCCGGGAAGATGTTCTGGCGCGGACGCGCCCGGGCGACGTTATCAGTTTTTCCCGCGAGTTCCGGATGCTGCTGAATCATACGGGCACAGGCAAAGCCTTGGACGACCGCGCCGGACTGGTGACGCTCGCCGTTTGCCTGCGAGAATTGAGCGGCCGCGGGCATGAGCATGACGTGGTGGCCGTGGCGACCGCGCAGGAGGAAGTGGGCTGCCGGGGAGCGGAGACCGCGGCTTTTCAGGTGCAGCCCGCCGCGGCGGTCGCCGTTGACGTAACGCACGCCCAGAGCCCGGACGCCAAGCAGATAGCGGTCCAGCTGGGCAAAGGCCCGGTTATCGCCCGCGGTCCGAATCTGCATCCGCTGCTGACCGGATATATGGAAAACAGGGCGCGGGATGAGCGCATCCCTTTTCAGACAGAAGTTTCCCCCCGCCCCACCGGCACGGACGCGCGCGCGTTGCAGCTCGCCGGGCCGGGAACTCCGACGGCTTTAGTCTCCGTGCCGCTGCGCTATATGCACACGCTGGTGGAGACGATATCCGCGCCGGACGTGCTGCTGGCGGGGAAACTGCTGGCCGCGGCCGTCGCCGGTCTGAGCCCGGAACTGCGGGAATTGGAGTTTATGTATTGAGGATGATCAGATGCTGGAAATCTTGAGCCGTCTGGACGGCGTGGCCGGTCAGGAAAAAATGGTCGGAGAGGTCATAGCCGCCCGGCTGCGGGAAATCGGTCTCAACCCGGAGACCGACCGCATCGGCAATATTACCGCCCGGCGCGACCCGGCGGGCGCGGCCCGGCCGTTTCACGCGCTGCTGTGCGCTCATATGGATGAGGTGGGACTGCTGATCACGGAAATAACGGCGGAGGGCTATTTGAAGTTCAGCCCTGTCGGCGGCGTGGACCACGCCGTCCTGCCGGCGAAAAGGGTGCGCCTTCACGGCGATTTGCCCGGCGTCGTCGGCATTAAGGCCATTCATCTGCAAAAAGCGGACGAACGGAAAAAACTGCCGGAAGCAGACGCCTTTTACATCGATATCGGCGCCGTCAGCCGGGAAGACGCGGAAAAACAGGTGAAACTCGGCGACATGGCTTGTTTTGAGAGCGGTTGGCAGGAATTCGGTCAGGATTTGGTGATGGGCAAGGCGCTGGACGACCGCGCCGGCTGCGCTCTGCTGCTGGAACTGCTGGCGGCAGAACATCCTTGCTCTGTGACCGGCGCTTTTACCGCCCAGGAAGAAATAGGACTGCGCGGCGCTCAGGCGCTGGCCCACAGAGCGCAGGCCGATCTGGTCGTCGTGCTGGAGGCCACGGCGGCTCTGGATGTGCTGGAGACGGAGCCGGAAGAGACGGTGACGCGGCTGGGGCAGGGGCCGGTATGCTCTTTGATGGACGCGGGAACGATTTACCCGCCCGAATTGATAAAAGCGGTCACGGACTGCGCGCGGGAGGCGGGGATCCCGCTGCAGTACCGGCGCGGCGCGGCGGGCGCGAACGACGCCGGCGCTCTGCAGGCGGCCGGGGCCGGACTGAAAGTCATAACCATCAGCCTTCCTTGCCGCTACATCCACACCATGCAAAGCGTGGCGAGCAGAGCGGATTACGCTAATTGGAAAAAACTGGTGATGAATTTGATCGACCGGCAGAGCGGTCTGGCGGAATCCGAAACAGGAAAGGAACCCGAAAGATAATGAGCGCCTCACAGGAAAACTGGCGGCTTCTGCGCGAACTGACCGCCGCTTTCGGCCCTTCCGGCCGGGAAGACAATATCCGCCGCCTTATCGCGGCCGCGGCCGCGCC
>JAISEW010000177.1 GCA_031263945.1 Gracilibacteraceae bacterium
TTCCGGGCCAAAATAGGCCTGCGCGTCAGATGCGAGTGCGTGGGGCTGGGCGAGCTGCCCCGCTCGGAAAAAAAGACCCGGCGCGTTTTCGACAAGAGAGCGGAGTGAGACTGGATCACCCCATCAGCAATTCCGGCAGGAACAGCACGATCTGAGGGAAAATCATGATCAGGGCGATACAGACAAAGATGGCGAAGAGAAACGGCCATATCCCTTTGAAAATAACAGGCAGCGGCACATCCACCGCAACGTTTTTCGCCACATAAACGTCGATGCCGACCGGCGGCGTAATCATGCCCATACAGCAAACCAGCGTGATGATCACTCCGAACCAGATCGGGTCATAGCCGATGGAGACGACCACCGGGTAAAAGATCGGCACCGTCAGCATGATCATCGGCAGGCTGTCGATAAAACAACCCGCGATCAGATAAACCACGAGAATGCAGATCATCGTCTGCCAGGCGGGGATATCAAACTGATAGAGCAGGCCGGTGATCGCGAGCGGGATCTGGGCCAGGGCGATAAAACGCCCGAATATCGTGGCGCAGGCCACGATCAGCAGCACCATGCCCACCGTCTTGGCGGTATCATAGAGCGAGTCGACGAAGCCCTTCCAGGACAGCTTGCGGCGGACAAGCACCACGGCCAGCATGGCAAAAGCGCCGATCGCCCCGCCCTCTGTAGGCGTGAACCAGCCGGCCGACAGCCCGCCGACGGAAAAGATGAAAATGATCAGTGTTTCCAAGAGACCGCCGCTGACCGACTGCGCCCGCTCTTTCCATGTCGATTTCTCGCCGCGGGGCGCCATCTCCGGATGATTGCGGGTCACGAGCCAGATCGTGATCATAAAAAGCACCATCAGCAAAATACCGGCGCCGATGCCGGCTATGAAAATCCGGCCGATGGACTGTTCGGTCGCCACGCCGTAGACGATCGCCGTCATGCTGGGCGGGATCAGCAGGCCCAAACCGCCGCCGGACGCGACACAAGCGGTGTAGAGCGAACTGTCGTAACCCCGTTTTTTCATCTCCGGAAAAGCGATGGAGCCGATCGTCGCCGTCGTGGCGGGGCCGGAGCCGCAGACCGCGCCGAAGCAGGCGCAGGCCATTTCCGACGCCATCGCCAGTCCTCCCGGCCAATGGCCGATCATTTTATAGGCAAAATCATACAAGCGGCTGCCGATGCCGGAATGAAAGGCCAGAAAACCCATCCAGGCGAACATGGCCACCACGCTCATGTTGTAGGAAGAAAAACTGCTGAACATGTCGACCGAGACCAGTTTGATCGCGGCCGGCATATTGGTCAGGACGCCAAACCCCACCATGCCGACCAGCATCATGCCGGTGGCGATCGGCAGACCGAGCAGGACCAGCGCCAAAAACGCCAAGATGCCAACCAGGCCAATAATGACCGGACTCATTTGCCGACCTCCTTCCAGGCGTGAATGTCGAGGACAAAGTGCAGTAAACTGGTGATCGTATAAAACAGCATCCCCAAGAAACAGCCGAACGCGATGGGATAATATGGTAAAAACATGACCCAGGTCACGTTGCCGTTCGCGTAAGTGCTGAGCCCGTAGCGAAAGAACTGCACGGTAATGATGCCCAGCGCGGCAATGCTGATACAGGAAATCACCGACAAGATAGCGCGCTGTAATAATCTGGGAAAAAATTCGCGGACAAAATCCACCTGAATGAAGCCTTTTTCCTTCTCGGTATAGCCCAAGGCAAACGCCGCGTTCAGCGCGGAGAGGAACCCGACGATATCAGTCAGGCCGGAAATAGGCGAGTGCAGCAGGATCCGCATGGCCACGCTGATCGTCACGACCACCATATTGGCAAAGATAAAGACGCTGGAGACGCCGCCGAGTATATCATCAAGCTTGTAAACGATCTTTTTAAGTTTTTCCAAGCGGGTCACATCCTTTTAATCAATACCGGGCATTATACTTCTCCGCCAGAGATTTCAGGCGGTCAAGAGCCGCTTGCGCGTCGAGGCCTTTGGCCGCCCGCTCCTGCACCCACTCGTCCTGGAGCGGGGCCAGCGCGTCCCACCAGGTCTGCAGCACGTCCAAAGGAACGTCGTAATATTCCATGCCGTTTTGTTCACCGAAGGCAATACCTTCCTTGTCCATTTCATCCCAAAGCGGCGCGATCATGTCGACGCATTCGGCGCTGACATCCAGGAACACCTGTTGAACGGCGGGCGGCAGAGAATTCCAGCGATCCATATTCATCGCGATATAATGAGTCACCGTGGAAAGACCGGAGATATTGGCGTCGTATTTCAGCACTTCGCCAAAATTCCAGTTGATAAGCGCTTCGGACGGCATGAGCGCCGCGTCGGCCGTGCCTTTCAGCAGCGCTTCATAAGTCTCGGCCGGCGTGATTCCCACCGCGGAAGCGCCAAGCCGTTCCACGGCGCTGATGGCGTAGCCGGTCGCCCTGATCTGCACGCCTTTGAAATCGGCCAGCGTCTCGATCTTCTTATTCGTCAGCAGGTCTGAAGGCGACATGCCAAAGGCCCACAGATATTTTACATCCCGCAGTTCCGCGAAGTCCGACCGGAACCACTCGTCGGCCGCGTAGGTGGCCGCCTGGCTGCTGTTGAAGCTGATGCCGCTGAGGAAATAAGCGCTGATCAGCGGGAAGTAAGAGAAACTGTAGGAAGGATCCGCTTCCCCCATATCGACGATACCGTTTTTCAGGGATTCGTAAATATCCGTATTTTTCACGAGAGTTTCGCCGGCATACTGAGTGATCGTGACCTTGCCTTCAGTCAGTTCATTGACGCGATCGCAAAAATAATTAAACACCTCATTGGCCCGATGCGAAGAACCCATGCAGATCGCCCAATTGAGCGTCAGGGGCTTCATGTTCGCCAGCGCCGCCGCCAGATCGTCCGCCGGCCCCTCCGCCTCGGATTGAGCGGGACTCTGAGCGGCCGGCGCGCCGCACGCCGCGAGCAAAACCATGATGAGCAGAATACATACGATACCGGGTGTTTTGCCTGAACTTCTCTTGATCATATAACATCCTCCCCGCTGATTATAAATAGCACGGACTAACTATCCAGTTTCACTTCCTGATAGCCGATTTCTTTTAAACTGCCGGCGGAGAAACAACAGAGCAGCACTAAATTTTCCGTGCCGGTATTCACATACTTATAAAGCTGACCGGCCTCATTATAAGCGGTGACATCGGCATAGAGCGGGTATGACTGATCGGGATAGATCGCCAGCCCCCGGCCGCTGCGGACGAGAACGATTTCATCGGCGCCGCTGTTCCGCGCGAAATCCCGCGGCGGGATCTGCGCTCCCGGCTGGAGAATGAACTCCGCGAAGCTGATGCCGTCTTCTTCATAGACAATTTTGACGTCGACCAGGGGATTGTTCCACTCGGCGCTGGGCAGTTCCGCGCAGCGTTTGACCTGCCAGCCGGTCTCCTTGTGCCGCCGGGAATCAAAATGGGTGCGGGAGCAGCCGTCCAGACTGCCGTTCAAAAAGACCGCGATCTCCATATGCCGCGGCGCGACCGTTTCCATGCGGTGCGGCTGACCGACCGCGTGACACAGGCAGTCGCCCGGCAGAAACTCAATATGCGTGCCGTCAGGGTAGCTGAGGTCGCAGACGCTGTCCAGGAGATACTCTATTTCCACTCGATTGTCATGGAAAACAAAGCCTTCCTTCGGCGAAGTCCCCATGCCGGCCGCCTGTTCCACCCGGATGAGCCCCAGTTTTTCCGTGTTCCACATCCATTGCACGCAATGCCCTTTGTCCAGTTGGTCGCCGTCAAAACCGGGCGCCAAACGGGTGCGGGTTTCCGGCTCGTACTCCTTGGTTTTCAAATTAAGGCTGTTATTTACGTCGATAATGGTATACATACGATATGCCGCGCTCCTTACTCAGTTTTTTCCCGGCTGGGCCGCGGACAATGAAACTGCGGAACGGACATCCCTCCTTCCCTGTCCTCGACTGCTCGCCC
>JAISEW010000197.1 GCA_031263945.1 Gracilibacteraceae bacterium
AGCGTGTTGACGCAGATGGGGTAGGCGTCCACATCGCCAAAAGCCTTGAACAAGAGGGATTTGCCTTCCATGACCGGCATGGACGCCGCCGCGCCCAGATTGCCCAGACCCAGGATCGCTGTGCCGTTGGAAACGATGCAGACGGCGTTGGCATGATTGGTATAAACGTCAAGATTCGCGATGTCAGCGGCCACCTCTTTGACCGGCTCGGCCACGCCGGGCGAGTAAGCCAGCGTCAGGTCGTCCCGGTCCACGGTCTTCGTGGTGACGCGGATCTCCAGTTTGCCGGGTTTTTCTTTATGATAAGCCAGAGCTTCCGCCCTGAGATCTTTAATGCGTGATTCCGCCATATTGTATATCCTTTCGTAAAAACTCGGGAACGGCGCTAAGAAAGCGCCTTTCAGCGGCGCCCTTTCACGCGGTCCCTCACCCATAGTAATAATTCAGAAACAAGGCGGCGCGCGCCGCGCGCCGCCTTGCCGTTAAAACCAACTTATTTCTTGCCGGCTTCTTTTTCCTGGATCTCTTTATGCGCGTTCTGAATATCCAGCGCGTTCAAATACACGGGAGTATCAACCATTTTACCGTTGTAGGAAACGGCCGCTTTGCCCTTGTTCAGTCCTTCTTCCACAAACACTTTCACGACGCCGTTGGCCCACTCCACATCCTCCGGACTCGGGGCGTACAGGCGGTTCGAGGGTTCCACCTGGCTGGGATGGATGATCATGCGGCCTTCATAGCCCATCTGTTTGCCGTCGGCGACATTCCGCTCAAAAGCAGGAATATCCTGGAAGGCGACGAACGGAGCGTCGATGGCCACGATGCCGGCCGTGCGGCAGGCTACGGCCACTTTGGCCCGGCCATACGCTTGTTCGACCGCTTCGGACGTTATCTTGACGCGCATATCCCGGCAATAGTCCACCGCGCCAAAAATCGAGTTTACGTTCCGTTTGCTGGCCAGACAGCATTCGCCGGCGTTCTGGATGCCCTTGGCCGTTTCCAGCAGCATGGAGATCTTCACTGTGCCGATGGGGATGCCGCGGCGGGCTTCCAGTTCTTCCAGTTTCCATTCCAAACGCTGCACGTCGGCCGCGCAGCCGGTTTTGGCCAGAGTGACCCCGTCGAGGCCCGGCAGCACGATCGCTTCAAGGTCGTCATTGGTCAGACCGGTTTCCCAGTTGTTGATACGCACATAAACAAGTGAATTCAGCTTGCCTTTCCAGTCGGCAATAGCTACCGCCGCCGCTTTCCGGGCCACCTCTTTTTCAGACGGCGGTACGGCGTCCTCCAGATCCAGCGTGATGATATCCGCCGGGATCTCCGGAGCTTTCTCGATAAATTTGGGGTTGTTCGCCGGCACATAGAAGATAGAACGCATTACAGCCATTTTGGAAACCCTCCTTGAATTTTATTGTATACCAGTTTTCTCCGACATTTTTCGGCATAAAACAACAATTGGCTCTAAGTAAGCGATTGCGTTTGGAGCCATCCGGCTGCCGCGGGGAGAAAACGCTATACCTGTTTCACGGAACACCGTTTCGTCTGACGTACTCTGATATTATTATGGAACATTATCCGCGTTTAGTCAATATATTTCTCAAAAAGTTTCCCGATATTTTCTGACGCTCGCGTTTTTTCTCGACAAAATATTCCGTTTCCCCCGTTTATTCGTCACACCGTTAATTTGACGAAAAAGCGGGCCGCTTTATTTCCAAACAGTCCTTAGCTTGACAAGAATGGCTTCCTGGTATATCATACTTACATAAGTAAACATATATAATTAGTATGCATTGAAAGGGGGGTTCCCGTGATCAAACTGTCGGGTTCCTGGGTGGCGCTGCCGACGCCGTTTACGAAGGACGACCAAGTTGATTACCAAGGCTTTGCCACTTTGATCGAACGCCAGATCAAGTACGGATCTTCGCAGCTTTTTGTGCTGGGCAGCGCCGGGGAGGTCACGCTCCTGACCTTGGAGGAGAAACGGCGGATCGTCGCAGAGGTCGCCGCCATCTGCCGGGACCGGATCCCGGTGTTTTTCTCGGCGACGGCGCCCAGCACCAGGGAAGCGGTGGATTTTGCCCGCTGCGCGGAAAAAGCGGGAGCGGACGGGGTGGTGTTCACAGCGCCGCCCTATGTTCTGGCGCCTCAGCCCAGCGTCTTGGCTCATTTGGACGCCTGCATGGGGGCCGTGAGCATACCGTGCGGTATCTACAACAACCCGGCCCGCCTGGGGACGCGGGTGGAGGCGGAGTCGATCCGGATCCTGGCCGAGCGCCATGAAAATTTTGTCGTGGACAAAGAAGCCACCGGGGATGTCTCCCACTTGGTCCAGGTGCAGCGCCTGGCCGGGGAAAAGGTAAAGATCATGTGCTGCGACGCTCCCGGTTATGCCATCCTCCTGCCCACTCTGGCTATCGGCGGCAGCGGCGCCGCCAATATCAGCGGCAACATCATCCCGGAGGAGACCGCGCTTTTCTCCCGCCCCTGGACGGACATCGAGACCGTCAAAACCGGCCGGGCGGAATACTTCAAGTGGTTTCCCCTCCTGGAGCTGCTGTACGAATATTCGAATCCCATCGTGATCAAGGCCGCCCTAGACATTCTGGGCTTGCCGGGGGGACGCCTGCGCGCCCCGTACCAGGAGCTGGGCGCGGAGGACAAAGCCCGGCTGGCGGTCTATCTGAATGAATCCGGGGTCGCCGCCAAATACGGCGGCGGGAACTGAGGCGACCCGAGACGATGGAGGAAATCATCAGGTTTGAAAATGTTGATAAAATTTTCCAAAACAGGAAAATGTCGGTAACGGCCTGCAAAAACATTGATCTGACCGTCAACAAAGGCGATATTTTCGGGGTGCTGGGCTACAGCGGCGCCGGCAAATCCACTTTGATCCGGATGATCAACGCTCTGGAAAAACCCACCGCCGGCAAGGTCGTCGTCCGCGGCCGCCCCATCAGCGAATTGACGGGCCGCGAGCTGCGCCTGGCCCGCAAAGACATCGCGATGATTTTCCAGCAGTTCAACCTGCTCAACTCCCGCACGGTTTTCCAAAACGCAGCCATGCCCCTGGTGCTGAACCACGTCCCCAAAGCGGAGATCAAGCGCCGCGTGGATGAGATCCTGGACTTCGTCGAACTGACTGATAAAGCCGAGGCCTACAGCGCCAAGCTGTCCGGCGGGCAGATGCAGCGGGTGGGCATTGCCAGGGCTCTGACCACCAACCCCAGCATCCTGCTCTGCGACGAGCCGACCAGCGCCCTGGATCCCAAGACCCAGGATTCCATCCTCGGGCTTTTGCAGAAAATAAACCGGGAGCTGGCGGTCACGGTGGTGATCATCACGCATCAAGTCGGCATCGTTCAGAAGATTTGCAACAAGGCCGCGGTCATGGAAAACGGCCGTGTCGTGGAAACCGGCGAAGTGAGGGCTATTTTTGCCAAACCTCGCCATCCGATCACTAAAGTTTTTGTGGACGCGGTCATCGACACCTCGATTCCCCGCTTGGTCCTCGCGGAGGCACAGGCGGCGCGGGGAGCCCAGCGCATAGTCTCGGTGCGGGTCCTGGGCGGCAACGTCTGCGATACCTTCGTCCCCGATCTGGCGGCGCGATTCCCGGTCGAGGTCAAAACCCTTTCCCTGTCAGTGAACGAGATCCAGGAGGATGTCCTGAGCGTCTTCAATCTGCAGCTCATCGGCCCGGAGGAAGAGACCCAGAAAGTCTTGAGTTACCTGGGAACCCGCTATGACTATGAAGAAATAGGCGCGGACTGGTCGCTTTAAGGGACTGAAAGGAGGTCTATAAAAAATGATCCAGGAATTTTTGAAGGTGCCCGCTTCCACCCTTTGGCTGGCCGCTTCCCAGACTATATACATGGTGTGCTTTTCCTTGCTGGCCGGGACGGTCCTGGGTATGGCTCTGGCTTTGGTGATGGTGCTGACGCGGCCTTACGGACTCCTGGCGAACCGCCCGATTTTCTTCGTCGTCAGTTCGGCGGTCAACATCGTCCGCAGCGTGCCTTTCATCATCTTGCTGGTGGCCATCATGCCTTTCACCAAGTTCGTGGTGGGCACCCGCATCGGCACGACCGCCGCCTTGGTGCCGCTGATCGTCAACATCGCCCCTTACCTGGCCCGGCTTTTTGAAAACTCGATCCTGGAGGTCAGCGAGGGCATCATTGAGGCGGCCAAATCCATGGGCGCCACGACCTGGCAAACCATCTGGCATTTCCTGCTGCCGGAGGCCCGCGCCTCTTTGGTGCTGTCCGTGACCACGGGCACGATCGGGCTTCTGGGCTCCACCGCCATGGCCGGGGTCATAGGCGCCGGCGGCGTGGGCAACTTGGCGATCAACTATGGCTATGAACGCTTGAATATGCCGCTCATGGCGGTCACGGTCCTGATCTTGGTCGTCGCGGTGCAGCTGATCCAGACTTTTGGCAACATTGCCGCGCAAAAACTGCGGCATTTATCATGAAAGATCGAAACCACGAAAGGAAGAAAGACATGTCAAAAAATCTGCGCAAACTCTTTGTTTTCACGGCAGTTCTCCTTTTAGCCGGAGCGCTCGGCGCTTGCGGCGCGCCCGCTCCCGCGGCCGGCCCCGCCAGTCAGGCCCCGGCCGCGGAAGCGGAGATTTCCCCAGGCGCTCAGGAACATCCGGTGATTTCTTACCGCCGCCTGCCCACGGCTTCCACGGATCTTTTTGAAGCCGGGATCATCCCCATCCTGGAAAAACAGGGTTATCAGTTCCAGCCTTTGGAAATCACAGACCCCATTCAGCGAGAGACGGCCCTGAGCGAAGATGAGCTGGACATGCACGTCGACGCCCACACGGCCTATATCAACAACTTTAACCGGGAGCAGGGCACGGAACTGGCGCCGGTGCTGGCAATCCCGACGGTACCCACAGGAGTCTATCCCGGCCGGAAGGATAACCTGGCCGACATTGCCGCGGGCGATTCTATCGCTTTTCCGGACGACGCGTCCAACGAAGCCCGCTCCCTTTACCTTCTGAGCAACCTGGGCCTGCTGACTATGCGGGAGGGGATAGAGCCCACCGAGTACACTTTGGCCGATATAGCGGAAAACCCGTTGGATCTGGACTTGGTGGAGTTAAACGGCTCCACCATCGCTCCGGCCTATGACGATTTCGCCTATATCATCCTCCGGGGCTCCGACGCTTACAATTCCGGCACTGATTTCAAGACGGCCCTGGCTACGGAGACTCAGGACGCCATCCTGCCGGATAACTTAATGCAGGTGGTGGTAAACGGCCCGCACAAAGATGATCTCTGGGTGAGAGACATCATCGCCGCCTTTCAGTCCGACGAGTTCAAGGCGTTTTTGCGGAGCGAGGGCGATTTCTGGATCCTGCCGGATTACCTCCGTTGATCAAAGAGACCGTCAGGAAAATCGAGCCGGAGATCTACCTGGTGTATCGGCGGCTGCACGAAAACCCCGAACCGGGGATGGAGGAATATGAGACCAGCCGTTTTCTAAGGCGGCGGATCGAAGCCGGAAACTTGGCGGACGAGCTGCTGGCGGTCGGTGAGACCGGCCTGTTAGCCGTCTTGCGCGGCAAGAGGCGGGACGGAGCGGTGCTATTGCGGGGGGATATGGACGCCCTGCGGATCCAGGAGGACGAGGGCCATGATCCCCGCAGCCGCCGCGAAGGGCTGATGCACGCCTGCGGCCACGACGCTCACGCCGCCATGCTTTTCGGCGCGTTGCTGGTCCTCGGGGAATACCGGGACTCGCTGGAAACAGATATTTACTTTTATTTCCAACCGGGCGAAGAACTTCTCGTCGGCGCAGAGTTATTGCTGGACTCCGGTCTTGTCCCCTGGGAGAGCGTCGGCGCCGTGGCGGCGGCCCATATCATCCCGGATCTGTACGCCGGCGAGGTTGGGCTGACTACGGGGCCGATGCTGGCGGGGGCGGATCATTTCACCGTCGTAGTCCAGGGGCGGGGCGGTCACGGCGCTCATCCCCATACCACCGTCGATCCGGTCGTGGCCGCGGCATCGATCATCATGGCGCTGCAGACTTTGACGGCCCGGGAAGTGAGCGCTTTGGACACGGCGGTGGTGTCGGTGTGCAGCGTCCACAGCGACGGCCGCGCTCTGAACGTCATTCCCGACCGGGTGACGCTCGGCGGCACTATCCGGACTCTGCTGCCTGAGACCAGGAGTTTTTTACGGGAGAGATTCCCGGCTTTGGTGGAGAGCGCCGCCGCGGTTCACCGGGCGGAGGCGCAGGTGGAGTATGAGGAAGGGCCGCCGCCTTTCGTGAACGATCAGGCCCTCGCCATCCGGGCGATCCGGGTCCTGGGGGAACTCCTGGGCCCGGACAGCGTCAAGACCGAAGGCGTCGTCACCATGGGCGCTGAGGATTTTGCCTACATCCGCGCCCGCCGCCCGGGGATCTTTATGCGCGTAGGCTGCCGCACGCCGGGTTCGGCTTTTACCCCCATACACAGCGGCAGACTGACGGTGGACAGAGCCGCGTTGGCCACGGGAACGACGGCTCTGGCGGGGGTAGCCTTGGATTTCACTCGATGACTGTCGGCGCGGCATCACAATAACCCAGCTGTTCTTCATCCAAAGGTCCAGAATTTATGGCCGCAGTTGCTGATCATGGTGCCGTATGGCTCCAGGCAAAAAGGTAAACCACGTCGTACTTCCCTGGCGGGAACGGGCAAAAGGTGTTGTATGCTGATCACTTTATTTCTTACCACGATAAATAAGCGGAGGCGGCCCAACCGACTTGTCCGTCGAATTCCACTTGCGACCATTCGCCGTTTTCTTCAATAAACCATACGCCGCTGCCTTCCGGTATCGTCAGCAGCGCCGAGTAATCAGTTCCGGGCCCGGAGCGTAGGTTAAGCCCCCCATTGGCGGCCACATACACTTCAGTCAGCACATTGTCGTTTTCGACCCAGCCCTCGGCTTCACCGATATTATATACGACATATACCCAATCGTCGACATATTCTCCCGCTCCCAAATAAGGTGCCACCACGATATCGCCGTCCGTGAATGACTTAACGACCGCGTAATTTCGCCCAGGGCCGGAATGAAGCCGCGCGCTTGCTCCGTTCGCTCGAATCTTACACGGAACCCCCTCAAAAGCGGCGTTCGGTGTGACCACGGTGGTGTCGATTTCCG
>JAISEW010000164.1 GCA_031263945.1 Gracilibacteraceae bacterium
CTATGGGCGTACAGCACGTAAAAGACCCGTCCTTCAACGGTTTTGCAGCGGTTGATTATCTCAATATGATTAGTAAAAGATGTTAAATTAAGGAAAGATGGAAATTGTTCCTTTGCTTCTTAATTGTCCAGTTTCAAACTGGACAATTTCGTTATTGATATTGTTAAGCTTAAATTTTTCGACATAAGCAGCAAAGGCTTCTGAGGTGTAGCAATCGTACAGGGCAACCATATTATAGATGTTTGCGCGACTGTAGCCGCGCAAAGACGTCGCGATACTTGCCGCGCACATACACGTCCCGCAGGCAGTCGTCCGCGATGCCCCAGATGAATGACACGATTTGGTTGTGGGTTTGATTGTTCATGCTATTAATTATAGCATATATCCGCATATTTTTCCATCGGGAGCGATTTGTTTCCAAAAGCTGTACTTTAGTTTTACGCAAATTCGTGACATGATATCTGCGCCGGCGTCAGGCCACCGCTTTGCGGTATACGCCTGTCGCCCACCACAGCGTGATCGCGGTGAGCGGTATCATTACGAGAAACGCCAGCCCTGTTTCGGCGCTCCGAACGCCGCCCGCCGCCAAGACCCGCGACGCTTCCGCCGTGTAGTACATCGGATTAACATGCGCGACGACAATCAGCCACTTCGGGCCGAGCGAAATCGGCAGCAGCACGCCGGAAAGCAAAGTCAACGGAAGTTGCAAGCCTGTCACAACGGCGGCCAAACTGCCGATTTGTTTCAAAATCAGTCCCAGCGCTCCCGACCACGCTGACGTTACGGCGGTCAGCAAGCAACACAGCGTAAGCAGCGTCGCAAGCCCGCCGATATCCACCCGGAAACCAAACAGCGCCGAAATAGCGACGACCGGCACGGCCGGAACGACGAAACTCACCACATCGCACAAAACCGCGCCCATAAGGATTGAAAAACGGCTCGCCGGCGTGACGCGCAGGCGCTCAATTACGCCGCTCGCTAGTTCTGAGATCACCGTCCAACCGGAACCCATGCCGGCACCGAACGCCAACAGGGTCAAAATGCCTGGCACGAAGCTGTTCAGAACCTCCGCCGTCGTTTTGGGCGGATAGCCGATGTTTTTCAGCAGCGGTGCGAACAGCAGAATATAAAGCAGCGGCGTCATTAACCCGGAAAGGATCCAGACGGGTTGGCGCAGCGTGTCTTTCAGCCTGCGGTTGAAAAACAGTCCGATTTCCGTAAATACGCGCATGTCAGTTTTCTGCCCCTTTCCCTGTGTCGCGGAGCGAACGCCCCGTCATTTTCATAAACACATCATCCAGCGTCGCGTGGCTTGCCGTTTCCCGCTTGACGCGCTCGGCGATTTCCGCGTCGGATATGCCGGCTTTCAGCCCGGCGGGAGTACCCTCCGCGACGATTTTGCCGCAGTCCATGATCGCCAGCCTGTCAGCCAGGGCGTCGGCTTCGTCTAAGTAGTGAGTCGTGAGGAAGACCGTTATACCGCGGCTTTTCAGTGTTTTGATATGCTCCCACAGGTTGGCGCGGTTTTGCGGGTCAAGCCCGGTCGTCGGCTCATCCATGAACACGATTTTCGGCTCGTGGATAATGCCGAGCGCGACCTCAAGCCGTCGCTTCTGCCCGCCGGAATACGCGCGGACGATTCTGTCAAGCAGTTCCTCCAAATCCAGCAGCCGCGCCAACTTCGCGACCTTGGCCTTTGCCGCCGCCGGTTTCAAGCCATATACTCTTGCCGCGAGCGTCAGATTCTCCCGTCCCGTCGCGGTCAAATCCGCCCCGCCGAGCTGTCCCACATATCCGATATGCCGCCGGACCTCATCCGCGCGTTTTGTCACATCAAACCCGGCGATTTCAGCTCGCCCGCCGTCGATGGGCAGGAGCGTGGTCAGCATGCGCTGACAGGTCGTTTTACCCGCGCCGTTTGGCCCTAAAAACCCGAAAATTTCGCCCTGACGCACGATCAGGTCTACCCCGCGCACCGCGTAGACCGGCTTATTGCCTCGCGGATTGATGGTTTTCGTCAGATTTTCCGCCAATATTGCTTCCATAAGCGATTCTCCTTGACTTTTTGGTATTGCGACGGTATACTGAGCATTAACAACGTTAATGCTAACATTGTTTATATTAACAATGTTAATACCATTTGTCAAGTGGTTTGCATGAAAAATTTCGAGAGGCGAGATATGTCCGAAAGAAAAGAGAAGTTAATAGAAGCGGCTATCGCCATTCTGAACCGCGCCGGCGCAGACAACCTGTCCATGCGGACGCTGGCGCGGGAGCTGGACCGCACGGCGGCGTCTCTGTATAATCATGTGCGGAACAAACAAGACTTGCTGGGGGAAATCGCGGAGCAAATGTGCGCGGGCTACGCTATGCCGGATAAGAGCTTGCCGCCTCTTGATTATCTGCTGGAAGCGAACCGCGCCTATCGCGCTATGTTGCTGACCGTGCGCGATTCCTCCGTTGTTTTTGAAGATTCGCTGCCGGCGACGCCATGCCGCGTCGCAATCATCCGCATGATTTCGGAGGCGTACATCACGCTTGGGGTCCCGAAGGAAACGCTGATGATGGTCTCAAATATGGTGAATAACTATGTGCTGTCATTCGTGGCGGATGAGCGCCGATTTCAGAGCCGCACAGCGGACGAGATCAACGCGCTTACGAATCAGCTTCTTCCGGATGTCCTGCCGGCGGTGTCGCCGATGGATTTTGACGCGCAGTTCGAGTTCGGCCTGCAAATTCTGTTTGCCGGGATTAAGGGACTGTGTGGAAATAAAGTGGTCAGTTGAAAAGGCTTGATCACGGGAATCAGTTTACCTGAACAACGCAGGTTTTCGCTTTCGAGTCCGCGCCCGCGGGAGTCGCTGTAATATTCACTTTTCCGGCGGCGACGGCCCGGAGCACGCCGTTCTTATCCACGGTCACGATCCCGCTGTCGCTGCTTTTCCAGATGATGTTCCGCTCGGAGGTGTTCGCCGGGAAAAACTCGACGCCGAGCTGCCGCGTTTCTCCCACTTTCATGTGTTCGTAAGCCGAACTGAGCAGTATATATGACAGGCTGACCGGTTTGACGCGGACCGTGACGGCGCAGACCGCGGTTTTTTGGCCGTCCGCGGTTTTTACGGTAATGACGGTCTCTCCCGGGGCCGCGGCTGTGACCACGCCCAGGTCGTCGACTCTGGCGACGGCGGGGTTGGCGCTGGTCCACGTCGTTTTGCTGTTCGCCGCGCCGCGGGGAGCGACGTGGGCGATGAGCCGGAGCGTATCCCCGGTCTCCATGGATTCGGCCGCGCGGCTGAACGTGACGCCGGTCACCGCTTTATTCACGGCATCCGCGTTGAGTTTTATGAAAACCGGATCGCCCGTAAGGCTGATGGCGCCGCCGGCGACGGTCGTTTCCTTTTCATCCCAGGAAACGACTGCCATTTTAGTGACGTTCATGGACGGCGGGAAGGTAAACGCCGCCGCCGCCGTTTCCTCCAGATCCCGGCTGGTTTTGGCCCAAAGGACGTAAAGATGATCACCGGCCGCCGCCGAGTGGAAGGCGCCGCCGCCAACAGTCGCCGGCAGGTTCAGCCGGGCGGTTTCAGCCGCGTCATATTTTCGTTCGTCCAGCATCCGGCTCACGCCGCGCCAGCCGACCCCTGACTCGTGCATACGCAATTCGCCGCTGCCGGGGGCGTCGGGGATCGGCTGGTAAAAACCTTTGTAATCGTATTCCTGGCCGTTTTCGCTTAATTCCCTGAAATCCCACGGGCAATATGGGTAAATAGCGCTGACGCCGTTCTGCTGGGCGGTCACGGCCATCTTGATCAGGTAATTCCGCTGCGACTGCTCCGAGCCGATAAACTCGCCCACCCGCTTGCTGGGGGTATTGGTCTCGGTGATGATGATCTCCTTGGCGGGATATTTCAGGCCGTCGTAACCGTATTTTTTCAGCAAATCGGCGTACAGGCCGTTCTGGCGGACTACGGCGTCTACGGCGGCGTCCGAGTGGCGAAAATAGGTGAACCCCGGCCCGCCCCATTTTTGCAGATAATACATAGGATAAATATGGTAACTCAGGCAGTCGAACCAGGCGCCGCCCGTGTAGGGATATGCGGCCGTGACCTTGCCGCCGTCGGGGTTGTCGGTGTTGCGCAGGATGGCGTCGAGAAAACTCGCGTAACCGATGCCGCCCACACAGACGAAAGCGTCGGGATCGACCGATTTGATCACTTCGTATGAAACCCGCAGCATCCGGATATAGCTTTGGATCGGGGCGTGAAAATTCGCCAGAAGCTGCGGGTCGGGATCCGCGTCCCACCAGTTGCCTTCCTCGCCGGGCCCGCTTTCGGCGCGCATAGGCGCATAGGTAAAATCAGGCTCGTTTTTTATTTCCCAAAATTTTACTTGATCCTTGTAGCGCAGCGCGACATTGTATACATATAAAGCATAATAATTCCGGTCGTTGACGGGCGTTCCGTTCTCCCCCTGATCCCAAATGGGCTCATAGAGGTTTTCGTAGGATTCGGACGGCACGCCGGGAATATACTGTTTTCGCTCGCGGTGCTGCGCCGAGGGGCGGTCGCCGATAAAGACCACGTTGTTTTTCGCGCCGG
>JAISEW010000083.1 GCA_031263945.1 Gracilibacteraceae bacterium
GCCGGCTGGGGCAAGGCCGGGTTTCCGGCCTGCGCTGGCTGGCCCTCACCGCGGTGGGTCTTTTTGCCCTGAACCCGCTTTACCTGAAAGATATTTCTTTTTTGCTCTCTTACGGCGCCACCTGGGGCATCCTCATCGTCACGCCGGCTCTCGCCCGGCGGCCCTGGCTGCGCGGCTGGCCGCCGGTCCTGCGTTCGGCGCTTTTAGTTTCGCTGGGGGCGCAGATCGCCATCACCCCTCTTTTGCTCACGGCGTTTCAGCGCCTCTCTTTGATCGGTCTCGCGGCGAATATTGCCGTACTTTTTCTCTTGGGGGCGGTATTGGAACTCGGGCTGTTGGGGATGCTCACTTTGTGGCTGCCGCCGGCGGCTTACGCGTTTTTCCAGGCGGGGGTCTGGCTGGCCGCCGGGGCCGACGCCCTGCTGGCCCTATTGGCGCGGGCGCCGGGCGCCTATGTCTGGGTCGTGCATCCGGGGCTTTGGTTTTACCTGCTTTGGTATATAAGCCTGTTTCTTTGGCTCTCGGACAGGGAAATGCTGACATTCAGGGCGCGGGCTCTGCTCCGCCGTCTGGCCGGTCACTGCGGCTGGCGGCCGCGGCCGCTGCCCGCCGGAGCGCCCGGGCCGGGAAACGGGAGATGGGGAGAGCGTCTTCGCCGTCTCGCCCCGCTCTTTGTACTGGCGCTTTTGCTTTTAAATCCCGGCGGCCCGCAGGAAGGAGTGGAAATATCTTTTCTGTCCGTAGGGCAGGGCGATTGTATCCTCGTGCGCACCGCGCGGGAAACCATGCTCATCGACACCGGCCCCCGCGACGACCGGCGGGACGCGGGGGAGGATGTGATCATGCCCTATTTGCTCAGGCAGGGGATCCGCCGCTTGGATTTTGTTTTTCTCTCGCATGAGGACGCCGACCATACGGGCGGCCTGCCTTTTCTGTTAAACAATATGCCTGTGTCGCGTCTCATTTTGCCGGATACGGGGGCCAGACTCAATTCGCGGCGCTGGGGGAGCGTTCTGTCTCAGGCGGAGGCGGCCGGTCTGGGGCCGGAGCAAGCGTTGTATTTTAAGGCCGGGGACGAATTGACCTTTGCTTCCGGCTTGCGGGTGAGCGTGGCCGGACCGGCGGAGATACTGGACAGCGAAGGTGAGGGCAATGAACATTCGCTCGTTTTTTATATGACCTACGCCGGATATACTATTTTCTTCACCGGCGATATGGGACTGGAGGAAATGGAGACGCTGCGGGCGCGGGGCTATATGCAGTCCGCCGATTTTATCAAAATACCGCACCACGGCAGCAAAAATTCGATGGACGCCGACTGGTGGGACCGTTTCGCTCCCAAGGCCGTTTTTGTTCAGGCCGGCGCCAAAAATCTTTTCGGGCACCCGGCGCCGGAAGTAACGGATTATTGGGCGCGCCGCGCCGTGCCGCTTTACCGCTGCGATACGCAGGGAACGATCCGGCTGACGCTGAAAAACGGGCGCTGGAATGTCGAAAGCGGGGTGTAAAGTCGTAAAGTCGCAGTAAAGAAATTTTGCTCGGACAGCTTGACGTTAATGTAAATATATGGTATTATATCCATAAAAAACCTGTGAAAGGAGCTGCCGCCGATGTCTGTCTCCGCGGACGCGTTTCCTGATCATGAAAAAGAAAAACTGCTGCGCGCTTGTTTTTTAACTCTGCCGCAGATCGGCAGCGGCCATCTGCGCCAAATCCTCGGTATTTGGGGCGGGGCCGCCGCCGCTGATCTGCAGGCGCCGCGCGCCGCCGGTAAATTGTCCGGGTGGTTAAGTGATTTCGCCCGGCAATGCGGCGCGGCCGATCCGGTTCGGATGGCCGAAACCCTGGCCCGCGAGGGGATCGGCGTCGTCGTGCCGGAGGAAAGAGAATATCCCTGTTTGCTGAAAGAATGTCCGGACGCGCCGCCGCTTCTGTTTTACAAGGGGCAATTGAGGGGCGGACAGGAAGGGATCGCCATAGTCGGCGCCCGCAAAGCCACTCATTACGGTAAAGCGGCGGCGGGGCGGCTGGCCGGGGAAATTGCCGGCGCGGGCTTTGTGATCGTCAGCGGTCTGGCCCGCGGTATAGACGGGGCGGCGCACGAAGGAGCGCTGCGGGCCGGCGGGACCACCTGGGCTTTTATGGCCGGCGGTCTGGAGCGTGTTTATCCCGGGGAACACCGCGCTTTGGCCGTGAGGATCGCAGCCGGCGGCGGCGCGCTGCTCAGCGAGTTTCCCCCGGGCGCTTCCTGGCTGCCGCAGCGTTTTCCGATGCGCAACCGCCTGATTAGCGGCGTGTCGCGGGGCGTAGTGGTCGTGGAGGCGGGAGAGAGGAGCGGGAGCCTGATAACCGCGGATTTCGCCCTGGAACAGGGGCGGGACGTCTTCGCCGTGCCGGGGCCGATTTTCAGCGAGGTCAGTCTCGGTGCCCACCATCTCCTGCGTTCCGGCGCTTTGCTCGCGGCGAGCGGCGCGGACGTCGTCGGCGAATATGAAAAACCGGCGGGAGAGAAACAAGCCGCCTCGCCGCCGCCGATTCCCGCGGCAGGGCCGCGCGTTTCCTCCGCTCATCGGGAAATACTCGCTTGTTTGAGCGATGTGCCGCTTCATGTCGATGAATTGCGGCGCCAATGCCGGCAAACCGCTTCGGAAACAGCGCTCAGCCTTCTGGAACTGGAACTGAGCGGGCGGATCCGCTCTTTGCCCGGACAGCATTTTGTCTTGAGCCGCGACTCTGCATGACGCGGAATTTTATTACCCGAATGGGTAGATATAGCCTGGCGCTTCCTGGGCGGCGGTGATCCCGGTCACGATGATCTGCGGTTCCGGCCAGCCGTTATATTCTCCGGCCTGGATGGTCCCTTCCACCGTGACCCAGCTGTCGGGCGCCAGAGCCGGCGCTCCGCTGAATTGGCAGATCAGGCCGTAGGGAACGAGGTCGGCGGCGCAGCAGGTCATCCCGAGACGCGCCGTCATGAATTCGTTTTCCAGAAAAACTTCCGGGTCTTTGAAAACAAAGCCGGTGAGATAAATCTGCCAGCCCGCGTATTTATCCATATTGCTGTACAGTTCGTTCAGCCACGGGTAAAAATTGTCGTTATCGACGACTATGGAATGATCCGCCTCGTCGGCGCCCGGGGGCGCGGCGGGCAGATCCGCTGCCGGCACATAGGTTTCCTCCCCGGATACGGCGTCCAGAGCCAGACCGGCGGCCGGCGAGACGGGCGAGGGCGCGGAAAGCAGAGCGCCGCCGCCCGCGTAACTCCAGGAAATATCGGCTGAGGCGATGGGCGCGTGCGGTAAAAGAAACAGCAAAATCGGGACGACCAAGACGTAGCAATGCCCGAGGCGCGGGCGGCGGCGCGGGCGGCGCAGACGGGCGGCGCCCGCGGCGGCCCAGATCAGCGTCACCGCGGCTGTGAAGTACAGATACGGCTGCAGACGGGGCGTCACATAGTTCAAATAATCGCCGCTGCGGAGCAGATAGAGCAGCAGCAGGCCAAAAGCGGCGCTGGACAACGTTTCCAGTAAAACCTGCTGGTTGAGATTTCCGGCGCGCATCAGTATATACCTCCGGCGTTAGCGTAGAGAAAAACAAGGATGAAACAGGCGGCGAACGCCGTAAGCGCCAGCCGGGCGATAAAACGGCCGCTGAAGACGGACGAGAGCAGCAGAGCGTTTTTTATATCCATCATCGGGCCGAAAACCATGAAGCCCATCAGGGCGCCCGGCGGGAACTGACCGACAAAACTGCGGGCGATGACGGCGTCGGAGGAGGAGCAAAGGGAGAGAAGGAAGCCCATGGCCATCATGATGAACAGGGAAAGGAGCAGTCCGCCGCCGCTGCCGGACGCGGCCAGCGTTTTGGGGGCGGCCGTCTGCAGCACAGCCGAGATGAAGGATCCGAGCGCCAGATATTTCCCCATATGGAAAAATTCGGATTGAGCGTGCCGGAGCAGCAGGCTGATTTTTCCGGGAAAATCAGCCGCGCCGCCGTCTGTGTCCTCGCAGCCGCAGCCGCATAGCGGGCGGCTTAACGCGCCGCCGCCCAGAATGTTCTTTTTGGGGGGGAACAGGATAAAGGTCGCGCCGATAGCCAAGGCGGCCGCGAGGCCGAGAAAAACCCGCAAAGCGACTATGCGCATATTGCCGTTAAAAGCGTAATAGGTCGAAAGCATGACCACCGGGTTGATGACAGGCGCGGCCGTCATAAAAGTCACGGCCGCCGGCAAAGGGACTCCTTTGCGCACCAGACCGTAAAAAACCGGGATCGAGGCGCAATCGCAGACGGGCAGACAAAAACCGGCCATGACGGCGGTCGCCATTCC
>JAISEW010000036.1 GCA_031263945.1 Gracilibacteraceae bacterium
CCGCGCTGTGGCAAAACTCGCGTCATACGATTCTTTTGAGGGCAGCAGCGCCACGTTATATGAATTGTGCGGGGTTTTTGTTTGCGGCAGAGATGTCCAGAGGATTGCGGAATCTATCGGCGCTGCCATTGAGGCCCGCAACAAAGCGAAGATATTGGACGCGTTCGATCCGAACTCACCGAAATTGCAGCCCGCTGCCGCACCTATCATGTATATTGAGTACGACGGCACAAGCATCCCCGCCGTGAAGCGTGACACGGAAAACAGAAAAGGGAAACAGGCGGACGGGACGGCAAAAACTCGTGAAATGAAAGTCGGCTGTATCTTTACCCAGAGTGGTTTGGATAAAGAAAACCGTCCTGTACGGGACAAGGGCAGCACTACATATTTTGCTGCCATTGAGTGCGCCGAAAACTTTGGGAGGCGTCTCTATGCGGAAGCTGCGGCGCGCGGCAGCGCCCAAAAAACCGTTGTACTCGGTGATGGCGCAAAGTGGATTTGGGGGCTTGCAGATGAACATTTCCCTGAAGCGACCCAAATCGTTGACATTTTCCATGCCAAGGAACATCTGTGCATGCTCCTGAAATCACTTCTCCCTGACACTCCCGAAAGAGCGCAATTAAAAGAAAATCTTTACTTGATTCTGGAATCTGGTGATATCCCTTTGCTTATTGAAGAACTATCGGCGCTCCCTACTGACAATTCAGAAAAAGCCGGAAGTTTATCGCGGGAAATCGGCTATTTCAGAGATAACGCCCGTCGTATGAATTACGCCACTTTTAAAAAGTCGGGGCTCTTTGTCGGTAGCGGCGTCGTTGAGGCCGCCTGCAAAAATGTCATTGGCAAACGTCTCAAACAGTCAGGCATGCGCTGGTCTATCGATGGCGCCAATGCCATCGCAGCTCTCCGCTGCGCTATCCTCTCTCATTCCTTTGATTCTTTCTGGTCCCACGCCGCGACCGCTGCCTAACCCCTACTTTTTTGTCGCACACCCGCCATCGCAATTAGCGTCTGTCACTGGCCTCAATTGTAACCGTTTCACTCCAAGGGGCGGTATTGCAAAGCTTCCGCCAGATGAGCGGGGCCGACACTCGCTGCCGACGCCAGATCGGCTATCGTGCGCGCTACCATGAGTATGCGGTGATAAGCGCGCCCGCTCATGCCTTTGCGGTCAAATACGCGGCGCAACAAGGCGGCGCCTGTTTCATCCAGCGCGCAGTGTCTCTTTATTTCCTCGGCGCTCATGACCGTGTTCACGCGGCCGGAGCCGAGACGGGCCGCCTGGGTTTCCCGCGCCGCCACCACCCTGACTCGCGCGGCGGCGCTTTTTTCCGCCGGCGCTTCGTCCCGCCAAACCGCGTAGGGCAG
This sequence comes from Gracilibacteraceae bacterium, assembly GCA_031263945.1. Taxonomy (GTDB): domain Bacteria; phylum Bacillota; class Desulfitobacteriia; order Desulfitobacteriales; family Syntrophobotulaceae; genus JAIRRL01. The sequence continues at coordinate 1,369 of JAISEW010000036.1, forward strand.
CCGCGGCGCCTGCACATGCAGATCAAAACGGTCCAGCAAAGGCCCGGACAATTTTTGCCGATAGCGATCCACTTGCTGCGGCGTGCAGGAACACACCCGTCCTTCATGTCCGTAGTAGCCGCAGGGGCAGGGATTGGTCGCGCCCACCAGCAGCACCCGGCAAGGAAAAGTCATTTTTTCCCGCACCCGCACTATCGAGACCTGTTTATCCTCCATAGGCTGGCGCAAAGACTCCAGCGTCATTTTATCGAATTCCGCCATCTCGTCCAGCAGCAAGACCCCGTGGTGGGCCAGAACCAGTTCGCCCGGTTTTAATTTCTGGCCGCCGCCCAATAGACCGGGACGGGAAATCGTGTGATGCGGATTGCGGAAAGGACGTTCGCGCACCAAAGCGCCGGCGGGGAGAATACCGGCCAGGCTGTGCAGTTGGCTGACTTCCAGACTTTCTTCTTTGGAAAGCGGGGGCAGTATCCCGGGCAGCGTTCGCGCCAAAAGCGTTTTACCCGAGCCGGGCGGCCCGGTCATCATCAGATTGTGGCCTCCGGCCGCGCAAATCTCCAGAGCCCGTTTGACATGCCCCTGTCCCTTGATATCGCTGAAATCCGGGCAGAGCGAGGGCGGAGAGACCGCGGCCGCGTCGCAGCGAACATGGGGGAACCCGTCCGGCTTGCGCAGAGCCTCGATCAAAGCAACAAGGGAGTGAGCGCTCTCACTGCGCACGTCCTCGACCATGCGGGCTTCCGGCAGATTGGCCGGCGGGATGATCAGGACATGATCCCGCTCTGTTTTCCGCAGCGCCGTCACCATCGTCAAAACGCCGGGCACGGAACGGATTTCCCCCTCCAGGGACAACTCGCCGGAAAAAACGTAGCCTCTGAGGATATCCTGGGAAATGATCTGCTCCGCCGCCAGAACGCCCAAGGCGATCGGCAGATCATAACCGCAGCCGTCTTTGCGCAGATCGGCCGGGGCCAGATTGACCGTGATCCTTTGCATCGGAAAAGGAAAGCCGGAATTGCGCAGGGCGGCCCGGACGCGGTCTTTGGCTTCGCGCACCGCCGTGGCGGGCAGCCCGACAAGATCAAAAACCGGCAAACCGTTGGCGACGTCGATTTCCACCTTGACCAAATGAGCCTTCAATCCGTCTATAGCCAAACCGAGAACGACAGCGAACATATGATCACCCTCCGAATAATACCCTTTACTATAATGACGTAAATCGGAGGTGAAAAATTACAGCACGCCGCGATAAAAATGTCCTTTGGTAAATCCTTCGGGGAAAGCGGTCGCCAGTCTGGCGGCCAGCGCCGTTCCCGGCGGCCGCTCCCAGGCTTCCAGATAATAGGCCGCCGCCCGTTCGGCCTGAGCGGCAGTGACGCGGATGAGATCCAGCCGAACGCCGGCGACGCCGGCCGCCGTCAGTTCCCGCAGACCGGAGGCCAGATGCAGGCGGCAGCTGTTGAACAGATGCATACGGCAGGAGCGGTCGGTTTCCAGCGGAAAGCGAAATCCCAAACGGTCCCGCAAATATAAGCCGCCGGCGCAGGCGCGACCCTCTCCCGCCCTCTCCCCGGTTTCCCCGCAGCCCAGCGCCGCGGCCGGCAAGCAAACGCGCGTCACCATCATCTCCATATCGCCGAAAACGACGGCCTCCGTCCGGCCCAGCGGCACGAGCCGTTCTATCTGCCGCAGATTCAGTTCCGGGGAGAGGGCGACGCGCCGGGCGCCCATTTTCAGCAGGAGACGCAGAGCGCCGTTATTGAAAACCGGTAAAGAATGATCGCTTTCCCAGGGCCAGTCCGGATCCGTCTCCCGCAGCGCGGCCAGCCCTTCCCAACCGGCGGCCATGATCGCCGGCCGTTCCGGCCAGACGGCCATCGCCGCCAGCCGGCGGCGCAAGGCCGCCGCTTCACCGGCGTGGATGATTCGCGGCAAACGCAAGACAAAATCAATGTCACGCTCCCGGCACCAGACGCTCATCTCCCGCAAACTTTCCGGCCCGCAGGCCGGAAAGCGCCGCCATTCCTCGCTTAAAACCAGGCGGCGCAGCCCCTGCCGCACCAGCGGGCGCAGCAGGGCGGCGTTGGCCACCAGAGCGCTGACGCCCTCCGGCGGCCAATCCGCGGCGGGGGTATCCCCCGCGCCGCGCCGCCAAGTCTCCAGACGGCGCCCCGCTTCCTCCGCGCCGACCGCCGGGCGGGCCTCCGCCGCCAGCAATCGGGCCGTGACGGCCCGCCGCATCTCATTCAGCTCGCTGACCGGGATGATTATATCGCCGTCCAGCCGCGCCGTCAGACCGGCTAAGGCGAAAGGCGTATCACCCAAGCGGCCCAGCTGCCGGCGCAGATACTCCGGCGTCAGCGGCCGATTGTGAGCGGGGACAGCCGGAGATGAGGAAAAAACCTCGGCGGTCACACCGTCTTCTTCCGCGGCGGTCAAACGCAGTCTCTCCCCGGCGCCCCCGCTCACGCTCATAAAAAGAGCGCGCGGCCGCGCCGCCGGCCCCGCCCGGAACGAGAGGCGCGCCTCTCGCAGCAGCGCGGCGTCCGCTGTTTTGAACGCCCGGTCCCCCACTCCGGCCTGCCCGGCAAAAGGCAGCCAAACGGTCATGCCGGCCCCCGCCGCCGTGAGTTCCCGCCCTTCCGCGTCAAACAAAGCGCGGACCGTCGCCCCGTCCCGTCCCCGCCCCGTCCAAACCTCGATCCCGTCGCCGGGAGCCAGGGAAGTCTCCAGCCTCAGACCGAGCCGCCCCCGCGCGCAATCCGTCACGCGGCCCAACCGCGTTCCTCGGTTGTTGGGCCGCTGCCAGCTCATGGTCTCCCGTCCGCCGCCGCCCAAATAATAACCGGTCGTAAATTCCCGGTTAAAAATCTGTTCCAGGCCGCGGCGGTCTTCCGCCGTCAGCGTTTCCCCGTCCAGAGCCTTGCGATAAACGCGCGTCACGGTCGCCACATATTCCGGTCTCTTCATCCGTCCTTCGATTTTCAAGGCGCTGACCCCGGCGGCGGCCAGCGCCGGCAAATGTTCCAGCATATTCAGATCGCGGGTGCTTAAAAGATGATTGCCCGCCTTTTGGCCGGCCAGCAGATCCCGCCCTCCTTCGTCCTCCAGCGCGTAAGGCAGGCGGCAGGGCTGCGCGCAACGGCCGCGGTTGCCGCTGCGCGCCCCGATATAACTGGAAAACAAACATTGGCCGGAATAGCAGACGCAGTGAGCGCCATGGACGAAAACCTCCAGCTCCATATCCGTCCCCGCCCGTATCTCTTTTATCTCGGCCAGAGAAACTTCCCGAGCCAAAATAGCCCGCGTTACTCCCATCTCCGCCAGCAGCCGCGCTCCGCCCCCGCCGGTCAAAGTCGCCTGGGTGCTGGCGTGGACAGGCAGATCCGGCAGCAAAGCGCGCAAAAGGCTGATCGCTCCCATGTCCTGGACGATGACCGCGTCGGCTCCGGCGGCGTAGACCCGCCGGGCGAAAGCGGCGAAAGCGTCCGTTTCCTCCTCCGCCAGCAAAATATTCATGGTCACATAAACGCGCGTCCGGCGGTCATGCGCGTAACGCACCGCCGCCGCCAGCCCGGCATCGGTGAAATTATCCGCTCCCGCTCTGGCGTTAAAAGCCTGTCCCCCGAGATATACGGCATCCGCGCCGCTGGCGATCGCCGCCCGCAGCGCTTCCTCGCTGCCGGCCGGCGCCAGAAGTTCCATGCGGCTTTCGCTCATTGGCGCCTGGCGGCGCTGAATTCCCGCTCGACTTCCATCAATATTTCCGCGGTCAGGGTCCCGGTTTCTTCCTCGGTCAGCGTCCGTTCCGGCGATTGATAATAAAGATGAAAAGCCAGACTTTTGCGACCGGACGGCACAGGCGCGCCGCGGTACAGGTCAAAGACTCCGGCCTCCCGCAACAAATCGCCGCCCAGTTCCCGGATCCGCCGTAAAATATCCGCCGCCGCCACCTCTTCCGCGACCACGACGGCCAAATCCCGCGACATTCCGGGGAAACGCGGATATCCCGCCGCCGTGATTTTTCGGCCCGCATGCCGGTACAGCGCGTCCAGATCCAGTTCAAACACGACCGGC
>JAISEW010000081.1 GCA_031263945.1 Gracilibacteraceae bacterium
AGCAATATTTGGGAAAACCCGAGGACCAAAGCCAAGGCCGTCTCCTGCGCCACGCAGACGACGGCGTATGCCGGCAAAGCCGCGGGAGCGATCCGCAGCAGCAGCAGATTGATGAACAGATACTGCCAGGCGCGGCAGAGATTGTTCAGGGCCGAAGCACTGCCTAAGGCGAAGACCGCCCGCAAGTCGCCGGCGGAGAATTTCCAGGCCCTGAAAGCAAGTTCCGAACGGGCGCCGCTAAGATGATAGACGCCAAAAACAAAGGCAGCCAGAGCGCCCAGACCGCTTCCCATCGCCACCCCCGCCGCCCGTGCCTCAAAAACCAGCACAAAAAAAGCGGCAAAGCCTATGCTGAAGAAACTCATGATAAGCAGCATCCCCATGGCGTGATTCGGTTTGCCGCATAGGCGAAGGTAATTGAGCGGCGTATACATCAGGACGGTGAACATGCCGCCGACTGCCGCGACGCGAATGAAATCGCGGGTAAGCGGAAAAATTTCACCCGAGGCGCCCAGCGCCGCCGCTATAGGACCGGCGGCCGCTAGACCGGCGAACGCCAGCAGCAGCCCCGTCGTTCCGGAGAGTATGTACGAGAGCGTGTATATCCTGTTACAGCCCTCCCGTTCCCCGCGGCCGAGGGCAAACCCGGACAGGACGGACGCTCCCACGCCGAGCAAAGATCCCAGGGCCAGATAAGTCAGAGAGACAGGCGCCACAATGGATAACACGCTAAGTCCCGCCGCGCCGAGAGCGTTGCCCAAAATCAAGCCGTTAGCCAAAGAACTGAGACGCGCGCCGATCATGGCCAGCACAGAGGGAAACAAATACCGGGCTACCACATTGTTGATAAAGGCGTCATTGGAGGTCAACTCGCCGAATCGAACAGTATTGCTCATGGGATCTAGGATTTAGGCCTGATGCGCAGCACTTTATCAAAGCCCACAGAAGTGAGGACCGACGTCACGAATTCCGTGGGAGAGGCCAGCTCAAGTACAGCTCCTTTGGATACGGCCTGTTTATGTCCGAGCAATAAAGCGCGCAATCCCGCGCTGCTGAGATACGGCACTTTGGCAAAATCCACCGTCACATGCCCCGCTGTTTGCAAGGCGGCAAGGATGGAACTCTGCAACTGCGGGCTGGTGTTGGTATCGACCCGCCCGTCCACCGCCAGTACGACTCCGCTTTCGTCCTTATATTCCGTGATCGTCATAAAAGCTCCTCATTAACAGTAATAGCCCGGTTAAGTTCGTCTGTAGATCCAAGTATAACACATTACTGGCATAACGTACAGAGTTCGGCAAATTTATCCGTTGACGGCTTTAAATTTCACCGTAAATTCATGCAAACAAATGTTCGCAAAGCCCTTGATATTTCCTGCATATTGTTGTATGATACTCCCGCGACGTTTTTGCCGCGGGAGGTGATCATGGAATTTCAACTGCAAGCACCTTACTCTCTGTCCGGCGATCAGCCTCAGGCCGTGGATCAGCTCGTACAGGGCGTGCTGGACGGCCGCCGGCATCAGACCTTGCTCGGCGTGACGGGATCAGGCAAGACTTTTACTATGGCCAATATCATCGCGCGCCTGAACAGGCCGGCGCTGGTGCTGGCGCATAACAAAACGCTGGCCGGTCAGCTTTACGGAGAATTCCGGGAGTTTTTCCCCGACAACGCCGTGGAATATTTTGTAAGTTATTACGATTATTACCAACCGGAGGCCTATGTCCCCTCCAGTGACCTTTATATTGAAAAAGACGCCTCCATCAACGAGGAGATAGAAAAACTGCGCCATTCCGCGACAGCCGCTTTGTTCGAGCGCCGCGACGTGATAGTCGTCGCCAGCGTTTCCTGTATTTACGGCCTGGGCTCGCCGGACGAGTACCGCGATATGGTGCTTTCGCTGCGCCAGGGGCAGGAAATCGACCGAAACTCCATCCTGCGCCGTTTGGTGGAGATCCAGTATGACCGCAATGACTCCTCGTTTTCCCGCGGCACTTTCCGCGTGCGCGGCGACACGGTGGAGATCTGTCCCGCCGGTTCCAGCGAGCAGGCGATCCGCGTAGAGCTGTTCGGCGATGAAATAGAGCGTTTGTACGAAATAAATATCCTGACGGGCGAAGTACTGGGGGAACGCCGGCATGTATCCGTTTTTCCCAACTCGCATTATGTGACGGAGCGGGAAAAAATGCTCGTCGCCGTAGAAAATATCGAGGCCGAGCTGGAAGGCCGCCTGACCGAACTGCGCGGCGAGGGCAAACTGCTGGAAGCGCAGCGTCTGGAGCAGCGCACGCGCTATGATGTGGAAATGATGCGGGAAATGGGTTTTTGCAACGGGATCGAAAATTATTCCCGCCACATCACTTTTCGCCAGCCCGGCGAAACGCCGTATACTTTGCTGCATTTTTTCCCGCGTGATTTTCTGCTGTTCGTCGACGAATCGCATCAGACGCTGCCGCAGGTACGCGCCATGTCCGTCGGCGACCAGTCGCGAAAAACGACGCTCGTGGAATTCGGTTTCCGCCTGCCGTCCGCGCTCGACAACCGCCCGCTTCGTTTTGAGGAATTTGACGCCATGACGCCGCTGCGCGTCTATTTGAGCGCGACGCCGGGGCCTTACGAACTGGAGCACTGTCCGCAAGTCGTCGAACAGATCATTCGCCCGACCGGATTGCTCGACCCCGTGGTGGAAGTGCGCCCCTCCGCCGGACAGATCGACCATTTGCTCGCGGAGATCCGCCGGCGAGTCGAGCGCAATGAGCGCACGCTCGTCACGACGCTGACAAAGCGCATGGCGGAGGATCTGACCGATTATCTGAAACAGCTGAACATCAAGGTGCGCTATTTACATTCCGATATCGCCACGCTGGAGCGCCTGCAAATCTTGCAGGAACTGCGCCGGGGCCAGATCGACGTTATCGTCGGCATCAATTTGCTGCGGGAAGGGCTTGACCTGCCGGAAGTGTCGCTGGTGGCCATATTGGACTCGGATAAAGAAGGGTTTTTGCGCGCCGAGCGCTCGCTGATCCAGACTATCGGCCGCGCGGCCCGCAACGCGGACGGCAAAGTCCTCATGTACGCCGATACGATGACCGGCTCCATGCAGGCGGCGATTGGCGAAACAGAGCGCCGCCGCGGCATTCAGGAAGCGTATAACAAACTGTTTGGGATCACGCCGCAGACGATCCGCAAAGATCTGCGCGCGCTGCCGGAAGCGACGATGGCGGCGGAAGAGCCGACCGAATACGCGGTGAGAGGCCAGAAGATGACGCGCAGTGAAAAAGAGAAATTCATCAAGAAGCTGGAGAAGGACATGCGAGCGGCGGCGAAAGATTTGGATTTTGAGCGGGCCGCCGAATTGCGCGACGCGATCATAGAACTGAGGGTGTGAGCATGGAGCAGGAATTCATCAAAGTGCGCGGCGCGCGCGTCCATAATCTGAAAAATATCGACGTGGATATTCCCCGCAATAAACTGGTCGTCGTCACGGGGTTATCCGGTTCCGGCAAGTCTTCGCTCGCCTTTGACACCATTTATGCCGAAGGGCAGCGGCGCTATGTCGAGTCGCTCTCCGCTTACGCCCGCCAGTTCCTCGGCCAGATGAACAAACCGGACGTCGATTACATCGAGGGTCTGTCCCCCGCCATTTCCATCGACCAGAAAACGACGAGCAAAAACCCGCGCTCCACCGTGGGCACCGTGACCGAAGTTTATGATTATCTGCGCCTGCTCTATGCCCGCGTCGGCCATCCGCACTGCCATGTCTGCGGTAAACCCGTCACGCGCCAGACCGTGCAGCAGATGGCGGATCAGGTGCTGGCGCTCCCGCCGGGAACGCGGGCGCAGATCTTGGCGCCCGTGGTGCGCGGCAAAAAAGGCGAACACAGCAAGGTGTTTGAAATGATCAAACGCAACGGGTATACGCGCCTGCGCGTGGACGGGGAAACGCGGGAGGCCGGCGAGGAATTCAAGCTCGTCAAAAACAAGAAACACAGCATCGAAGTCGTCGTCGACCGTCTCAGCGTGCGGGCGGAAGCGAGCCAGCGCCTGGCCGAATCCCTGGAAACCGCGCTGCAGCTGGGCGAAGGGCTCGTGCTGGTCGGCGCGGAGGGGCATGACGAGATGCTGTTCAGCGAGAATTTTGCCTGTCCGGACTGCGGCGTCGCGCTGGAAGAACTCTCGCCCCGCAGTTTTTCCTTTAACAGCCCTTTTGGGGCCTGCCCGGCCTGCACCGGGCTCGGAGCGAATCTGGAAGCGGACATCGATCTCATCATCCCCGATAAGAACAAAAGCCTGAGCGGCGGCGCTGTCCTGCCGTGGGCCAACTCCACTGCCAATTATTACCAGCAAATGCTGGCCGCCGTAGCCGAGGCGGAAGGATTCGATCTGGACGAGCCGGTACGCCGCCTGACGGAAGCTCAATGGCAGGCGCTGGCTTACGGTTCCGGCCGCGAAATAGTTTTCGGCTATTATAATATGTTTAACGAGCGCAAAACCTGGCGGGCGCCGTTTGAGGGGCTTGTCCCCTATTTTAACCGCCGTTACCGCGAATCCGCCTCCGAATATGTGAAAAACGAGATGCTGAACTATATGACGGAGAAGCCCTGCCAGGTCTGCGGCGGCAAGCGCCTGCGCCCGGAAGTGCTGGCCGTGACGGTCGGCGGGCTGTCTATCTATGAATTGACGCGGCGAACGGTGCTGCAAAACCTGGAATTTTTTGACAATTTATGGATGACGGCCAAAGAGGAGGCTATCGCGCGGCAGGTTTTGAAAGAAATCCGGGCGCGGCTTGGGTTTCTCGTAAACGTCGGCTTGGATTATCTGACTTTGGGACGGGCGGCCGGGTCGCTCTCCGGCGGCGAGGCCCAGCGCATCCGGCTGGCCACGCAGATAGGCTCGGGACTGACCGGCGTCCTCTATGTCCTGGACGAACCCAGTATCGGCCTGCACCAGCGCGACAACGAGCGCCTGCTGCAGACGCTGGCCCGGCTGCGCGATCAGGGCAATACGCTCTTGGTCGTCGAACATGACGAGGACACGATGTACCACGCCGATCATATAATCGATATCGGGCCGGCCGCCGGGCTGCATGGCGGGCGCGTCGTGGCGCAGGGCACGCCGGAAGAGATCCGCTCCCATCCGGATTCGATCACGGGGCAGTATCTGCGCGGCGACAAGAGCATCGCCGTGCCGGCCCTCCGCCGCCCGCCGAACGGCAAATGGCTGCGGGTGGTGGGTGCGGCCGAGCATAATCTGCGCGGGATAGACGCGGCTTTCCCGCTGGGATCTTTTATATGCGTGACGGGGGTTTCCGGCTCCGGCAAGAGTACGCTGGTGAATGAAGTGCTGTACAAGGCGCTGCTGACGGAACTGCGGATAAGCCACAAAGCGCGCCCCGGCCGGTACACGCGTTTGGAAGGCCTGGAATATGTGGATAAAGTGGTCTCCGTCGATCAGTCGCCCATAGGCCGCACGCCCCGCTCCAATCCCGCGACATATACAGGAGTTTTCGACCATATCCGCGAGCTTTTCGCCCAGACGCAAGAATCACGTCTGCGCGGCTACATGGCCGGCCGTTTCAGTTTTAACCTCAAGGGCGGACGCTGCGAAGCCTGCCGCGGCGATGGGATCATCAAGATCGAGATGCATTTTCTCCCGGATGTCTATGTGCCGTGCGAAGTGTGCGGCGGCAGACGTTATAACCGCGAGAGCCTGGAGATAACTTTCAAAGGAAAAAATATAGCTCAGGTGCTCGATATGACGGTGGATGAGGCGGCGGAGTTTTTCACGGCCATTCCCAAAGTGGCGCACAAAATGGAAACCCTGCGCGACGTGGGTCTCGGCTACATCCGCCTCGGCCAGCCGGCCACGACCCTTTCCGGCGGCGAAGCCCAGCGCGTCAAACTGGCGACGTATCTGTCGCGCCGCAGCACGGGCAAGACCCTGTTCATCCTGGATGAGCCGACGACGGGCCTGCATATCGCCGACGTGGCCAAACTGCTGAAAGTGCTGCATCGTTTTGTCGACGCCGGCGATACGGTAATTGTGATCGAGCATAATCTGGACGTGATAAAAACAGCCGATTACCTGATCGACCTCGGGCCGGAAGGCGGGGACCGCGGCGGAGATATCGTCGCCAGCGGCTCGCCGGAAGAAGTGTCGGACTGCCCCGCTTCATACACGGGCCAAT
>JAISEW010000126.1 GCA_031263945.1 Gracilibacteraceae bacterium
TACCCTGTCGGGTTTTGATTTTGACGAGGGTGGCGGCGCGGCGTTTTTTATGATACTATGGCAAGGGCACAGCAAGTAAGGGACTGCGGGAAGGATCTGATATGCCGGATTTTGATGAATTCAGGAAAGAGAAGCGCGGGCCTCGGGAGAGGATCGCCAACCGTGTTTTGCTCGCCGCTTTTATTCTTTTTTTATGCCTGCCGCCCGCCGGCTATTTGCTCGTAGCCGATCAAAGTTTTTCTGAGATAGAAAACCGCTATCTGACTCAATTTCCCGCGCTGCGCCCGGCGCGTCTCTGGGACGGATCGCTGGCTCTCTCTTTGGAATCTTATCTGGCTGATCAGTTTCCGGGCCGCTCTTTCTGGGTGCAAGTCAAAACAGCCGCCGATGCCTGTCTGGGGAAAAAGGACATCGGCGGCGCTTATATCGGTTCGGACGGCCGCCTGTTTGAAAAAAAAGACCTGCCGCCGCCGTCGCTTTTCCGGGAAAACATCACCTATATGCTCCAATTGGCGGAAAACAGCGGCATCTCCTGCACTTTTCTGCCGGTCTACAGCGCCGCGGCTCTTTATCCGGAGTATCTGCCTCCGCGCGCGCCGCTTTTGAATGAACGTCTTTTGGCCCGCGAGCTGAAAGCCGCTCTGCCGCCCGCCGTTACGGTCGTCGATCCTTGGGCGGAATTGACCGCCGCCCGCGCCGAGGATTTATACTTTCGCACGGACCACCACTGGACGCAAACAGGCGCTTATCACGCTTTCCTGGCGCTGGCCGCGCAAAAAGGCTGGACGCTCATGGACTGGCAGCCGCGCGCTCCGGATGTCCCGCTTTTTTTCGGCGCTTTGTACGCGCAGGCGCCGCTTCCCTGGCTGCGCGGCGACCGTTTTTTCCTGTGGGACGACGGAGTGGCGGCGGACGTGGAAATCCGTTTCGCTGACACGGGTGAAACGGCTTCTTCCCCTTATATTTACGATAATTTGAGTAAAAAAGATCTGTATACGGTATTTTTGGGCGGCAACCACAGCGAAACGGTCATACGCACCGCCGCGGGCGCCGGGCGGCGCCTGCTGATACTGAAAGATTCCTTCGCTCACGCCTTAGTCCCGTTTCTCCTGCCTTATTATGACGAAATCACCATGATCGATCTGCGTTATTTTCGCTCGCCGCTCAGCGAGCGTTTGCAAGACGGGGATTTCACGGAAATCTGTTTTATATACAATATCGCCTGGTTCGCCGCCGACGATAATTTCCGCCGCGCCGAATAAGCTGTCCATAAAAAATCGCGGTTGAAATTCAGGGCGCGAGGCATTATAATATAATAGACGGAGTAAATAGGCGGGTTCAGAAAAAATATTCAGAAGGGGAGAATTAGGTATGGATTTGGAATTCAAACCGCAGGGCGCCCAAAACGGAGAGGAGATCCAGACTGCGGAACCGGAGCCGGAACCAGAGCAGGAACAGACTTATGACGTCGTGGTTCAGCGTAAGGTATTAACGCAGGAATTGGCGAATTCAGCTGAAGTGGGCGCCATCATGGACACGATCGACATCAATAATCAGCAGAGCATCGTTAAATTCGGGGGCAAAGCGGCGGAGGAAATCGCCAAATGCTCGGACTCGGTCCTAAGCAGCATGAGCATGGACAAGATCAATGACACAGGCAAGCTGTTGAACGCTCTCGGCGTCATCATGGATAAATTTGACATCAATGAAGTTTCAACCGAGGGCAAAGGATTTTTGCAGAAAATTTTCGGCAGCGTGCAAAAACAGCTTGATCAATTGCTGGCTAAGTATCACACGATGGGGGATGAGGTTGACAAAATCTACATCCAACTTAAAGAGTATGAGGCGGAAATCGGCGGCGCGAACGGTAAACTCCAGAATATTTTTAAAGCTAATGTAAATTATTACAATGAACTGATAAAATATATTCTGGCCGGTGAAAAGGCGCTGGAGCTGATCGACGCCAAATTAGCGGAATTGCGTAATAACTATGCTCAAAACCCTGATAATATGCTGCATATGGAAATAAACAATCTGGAACAGGCGCGGGTCATTCTGGAACAGCGCGTCCAGGATCTGCGCATCGCGGAAAATGTGGCCATGCAGTCCATACCGATGATCCAAGCCATGCGTTTTGGCAATCTGAATTTGATCCGCAAGATAAACTCCGCCTTTATCATTACGCTGCCGGTGTTCAAGCAAGCGTTGACTCAAGCCATTTTACTGAAAAGACAGAAAATTCAGGCGGAAGCGATGCAAGCTCTGGATGAGCGCACTAATGAAATGTTGCTGAAAAACGCCCAAAATACGGTCGAACAGACCAAGATGACTGCGCGTATGGCCGGAAGCAGTTCCATCAAAGTTGAAACGCTGGAGCAGACCTGGCGCACGATTGTGAACGGGATCGAAGAAACACGGCGTATTCAAGAGGAGGCTTCAGCCAAACGGGCGGCCGACGCGCAGAGACTCACGGCGTTGAAGGAAGATTATTTCAACCGCATGGGTTGACAGAATAGTTGACAGAATAGTTGACGGGATATCGGATGTAGTTTCTATGAAATTTAACAAGCGTTTTATTGCAATCGCTTTTTTCTATATAGCTTTGGTTGTTCTGGTTACGATACTGCTCTGGCCATATGTTGACCGTTTTAATGATCCGGCGTTCCGCGAGGAGATCAGCGCTAAGGTAGCTTCCTTTGGGCTGGGCGGATGGTTCCTGATGTTCGGCGTCCAGATCTTTCAAATCATCTTCGCCTTCATCCCCGGCGGGCCGGTGGAGTTGATTACCGGTATGCTCTACGGAGTTCCCGGCGGATTTTTGTTATGTCTCGCGGGCAGCGTCGCCGGTTCCGCCATTGTCTTTACGCTGACGCGGCGGCTTGGCGCCCGGTTTGCCGTCAAGCTGTTCGATCCGGAAAAATCCAGCCGTTACGCTTTTTTGCGCGACAGCCGTAAAATCACCCTCATAGTTTTTTTGCTTTTCCTCATTCCGGGGATGCCCAAAGATATGCTCTCTTATCTGGCCGGCCTCAGCAGCATTAAAACCGGGGAATTTCTGGTCATATCCAATTTTGCCCGCGCCCCCGCCATCCTGTCGTCCGTTATCATCGGCTCGACTCTGTGGAAGGGCACATGGCAGATATCGATTTTAGTGTTTCTTCTTACGGCGCTGGTTGGCGTGGCAGGGATATTCAATCAGGAGAAGATCATTAACGCTTGCCGCCGCTTCGGTCGCACGAGAGGGAAAAAGAATGACGGACTCCATTGAGACTCAAATGCTTGAGTTGGTCTGGAAAGAAGCGAAACTGCGCAAGAGCCGAAAAAAGAAAGATTTTTTCGCGTCTCTGGGCGATAAGGTCGAAGGCATTATTCCGCCGCGGCTGATCCGGGTGCTGGAGGAAGCTTTTTTTGGCGCTTTTCAGTTTGTGTTCTATCAGGGCGCCGGCGTCATCGAGCTGACTTTTGCCAAGAAAAAATTACGCCCCGGCGGCACGCAGCCGGATTTGGCACGGATGGAGCGCCGGGTAAAAACCGGCGCCTTCGCCAATACCGCTCTGGTGACCATAGAAGGAGGCGGCTTAGGCTTAATTGGCTGGGGACTGCCGGACATCCCGCTTTTTCTGGCCATGCTATTGAAAAATACTTATGAAATCGCTTTGCGTCACGGATTTTCTTATGAGAGCAAGGGGGAGAGGATTTTTATCCTGACGATATTGGGCGCGGCGCTCACCCCGGCCGAAAGTCCGGAAGGCCCGGATCAGGCGGATGATGTGGCGGAACGTCTGGATATGGGTCTCGCCCTGTATGAGAACGAGACGGAAACGATGAGACAGACGTCTCAGGCATTGGCGCGCGCGATGCTGGTCAGCAAATTTATCCAGGGCTATCCCGTCGTCGGCGTCGCCGGCGGCTGGGCCAACAATGTCGTCATGCGTAAAGTCAGCGATTACGCGGTCATAAAATACAGGAAACGCTTTTTGCGGCGGCTGTGCCGGCAGGGCGCGGCTCCTGTGATTTCAGAGAATGGAGATGAATGATATGAAATACCTCATTATCGGCGCCGGCGGCACGGGGGGCTCTCTGGCCGCTTATCTCGCTCAGGGCGGCCACGACGTGACTCTGATCGCCAGAGGCCGGCATCTGGAAGCTTTGCGCGCAGGTGGTCTGCGTATGGAGACTCCGCACCGGGGCGACTTCACTTTGCCTCTGCCGGCTTTTGACACGGACGGTTACGAGGGCAGTCCGGATGTGATTTTGCAATGCGTCAAGGGTTATTCCGTTGAAGCCACGATCCCTTTTATCCGGCGCGTCGCCCGCGCGGATACCGCGATCATCCCCATTTTGAATATTTTCGGCGTCGGCGGGCGTATGCAGACCGAACTGCCCGGTCTCTTCGTCCTCGACGGCTGTATGTACGTCACGGCCAGCATCAAAGAACCTGGGATCGTGCAGATGCATGACAAACTCATGCGCGTGGTTTTCGGGCCGCGGCGGCCGGAGGAATTCCGCCCGGTTTTGACCGCCATCGCCGAGGATATGAAAAACTGCGGTATCGCCGCCGTTCTGTCGGATAATATCCGCCGCGACACGATGCGTAAATTTTCGTTTATTTCTGCTCTCGCCTCCTGCGGCTTGTTTTACGACGCGCCGGCCGCAGGGGTGCGCGCCGGAGAGCAAAGAGAGATGTTCAGCGGGCTCGTGCGGGAGATGGCGGCTGTCGCCGCCGCGATGGATATTCCCTTACCGGATGATATCCTGTCAATCAACCTGAAGGTGCTGGAGGGCCTGCCGGCGGACATGCTGACTTCGCTGCAGCGTGACGTGGCTCAGGATCATCCTTCCGAAATAGACGGGCTGGTCTTTGAACCGCTGCGCATGGGCGCGGCCGCCGGCGTCCCCATGCCGCTCTATGCTGAAATCGCGGCTAAATTCGGTTTTGCCTTATGAGGAACAAGGAACAGTCTGCCGGCGCTTCCTGATTTTCGCTACATCGGCCACGGTCTGTTGGCCGCTATCGGCGCGGACAGCCATTTCCGGGTCACAAGGATCTTGTGGCAGGTTTTGAGCAGATAACAGGTGGCTTCGTCATGGTCGCCAAGAGCGTACGCTCGCTCCAGATAGTCGGCGGCTTCTTCCTCCCGGTCAAGATAATAGTAGGCGTAGCCCACGCGAAAATGCCACAGCGCGTCATTCTCCCCTTCGGTTTTAAGCGGCAGCAGCGCCGCCAGGGCGTCGCCGTAGCGATCCAGATTATTCAGCGCCCGGCCATACAGGCTGGTGAGCGCGTAACCGCGGCGGGCCGGCGGTATTTGTTCGATGGTTTGCGTTATTCTATTATGCGCGCTGTAGAGGTGCAGAAGATGAAGGCGGTCTGGAAGATCGGGGGTATCGGGGCCGGCCAGCGGAAAAACGGGGCTGTCCTCTTTAAAATCGGCGTAAAAAAACAGATGCGGCCATTTGGCCAGTACGTCCGCCGCCCGGGGCCAGAAAGCCTCGGCGTCGTACAGGAGCAAATCGATATAAGCGCATTTGCCGCCGCTGGCCGCGCCGAGCAAGACCCCCGTTTCGCTCCCGTTTTCTTCTCCCAGCGCCTCTTCCAGCGCGGCGGCGACGGCGTCCCGTTCAGCCGCTACCGCTTCTTCCGACGCGTCAGGGTCATGATAATAAAATATAAAGAGAGGCCGGGCCCCGAAGCGGCCAATAGCGGCAAAATACGCGCCGGCGCTGTAATCCATGATCAAACCGCCGCATTTGGACGAGCCGCGGTAGATATCTCTGCGCGGTTCGATGTTCTCAGGCGTTCGGCGGTAGTGGAAAATCCGGTCGTCGCTCTCGCGCGCATATGGGCTTATTTTCCATTTATTGGTTAATATCGCCGGCTGACAGGCGGCGATATACCGGAGCAAAAAGAAAAGGAATTCTTGTTCGTTTACGGCAAAGGTCATTGTAAAATCAGCGCTGACGCTAAAGCCGAAGTCCTCGCTTATGAGGTCCGTTCCCTGAGCGATGAAAGCCGCGTCCGCCGGCGTCCGGTTTTCCGTGTTTTGCGCCATATCAGCCAGCGAAGCTTCGTTTTGAGCGAACCATTGCCAGAAAGCCGCCGTTCTTCGCGCAAAATCCAAGTCCACGATAACTTACATCCCTTTCCTCAGCTTGCCGCAAACAAACAGCCGCGCGGAGCGGCGGCAGGCTTCCGCGGACGGATACACGCTTTAATCTACCATATCGGCGGGGAAAAAGCAAATTCTACTCTCTTTTCGCCGAGGCGTAAGTTATAATGTACAAGATAAAACAAAATAATAAACCGTTTGCAGTTTCCTTCGCTCCTCCGGTCCTGGAGGCGCTGCGCCTCTTAGAAACAGGCGGCGGCGAAGCCTGGGTGGTCGGCGGCGCGGTGCGCGATCTTTTATGCGGCCGTAAACCCAAGGATTGGGATATCGCTACTTCCGTCACGCCGGAGAGGGCGCGGGCGATTTTTGCCGATTGGCGCGTATTAGACACGGGCGTCCGTCACGGCACTCTGACCGTGATCATCCGCGGCTGTCCGATCGAGGTGACCGTCTATCGGCTGCCCGGCGACGCGGCGGGCGCGACGAGCATTGAGAATGATTTGGCCGCCAGGGATTTTACCATGAACGCGATAGCCTATCACCCGGAGCGGGGGATTTTGGATCCGCAGGGCGGGCGCTCTGATTTGCAGGCGGGGATCATCCGCGCCGTCGGCAATCCCGCCGCCCGTTTTCAGGAGGACGCCTTGCGGGTGCTGCGCGCTTTGCGCCTCGCCTCGCTTTTCGGTTATCGCTTGGCGCCGGAGACCGCGTCGGCCATGCGGCGTTGGGGGCCGCGTCTCAGCCGGGTGGCGCCGGAAAGAGTCTGGCGGGAATTCCGCCTTTTGCTGTGCGGGTCGCAGGCGCCGGAAATTTTGCGCCGCTGGCCGGATATTATCGGTGTTTTCCTGCCGGAAATGCTGCCGATGGTCGGGTTTGACCAGCACAGCCCCTACCATATTTTTGACGTCTATGAGCATACCCTGCAAGCGATCGCCCATTTGCCGCCCGCTCCGGATCTGCGGCTGGCGATGTTTTTTCATGATATCGGCAAACCTGCTTCTTTTTTTTCGGACACGGCCGGCGTCGGTCATTTTTACGGACATCCCCGCCTGAGCGCCGATATAGCCGCCAAAGCCCTGAAACGCATGCGCTCGTCGCGGGCGGAACGGGTAAAGATCTGCGCTTTGGTTCGCTGGCATGATTTGGATATCTCCTGCCGCGCTAACGTGATCAGGCGCTGGCTGCGCAAGCTGGGGCCGGAAATCTTTTTTTCGCTTCTAAAGATAAAGCGGGCGGACAATCTGGCGCATCATCCCGATCATATCCGCCCCGGCGATATGGATAAGATAATCCAGACAGCCAGGAAAATTATGGCTGAAAGCGGCTGTTACCGGTTGGCGGATCTGAAAATAAACGGGCGGGATCTGCTGGAATTAGGGATCCCCGAAAGCCGGGATATCGGACGTATATTGGCCGCGTTGCTGCGAGCGGTCATCGACGGGCGCTGCGCCAACGAGAAGCAAGCGCTCCTGCTTTTGGCGGCGGTCGAGGCGCGAAAGCTTAAATGAAGGGTTTTGGCCGCCATCGTCGAAAATCACAGGTGATGATTTAATCAGAAGGGATGGTTTTTATGCTGCAAATTATGTACAAGAGAAGAAGCGTTCGTCAATATACCGCCGAACCGGTCACGCCGGAGCAGACCAGACAGATACTGGCTGCGGCCTTATTGGCTCCGACCGGGCATAATAAAAAACCCTGCCGCTTTATTGCCGTCAGCGACAGGGAACTGCTGGACAAATTGGCCGCCGCCAAGGAATACGGCGCTGATTTTTTGCGTCAGGCGCCTTTGGCGGTCGTGGTGACGGCTGACGGATCTCTGTCAGATATCTGGATGGAGGACGCCGCTATAGCGGCGGCTTATATGCAGCTGGCGGCGGAAGCGCTCGGACTGAACTCCTGCTGGAGCCAAATCTGGCGCCGCCCGCGCCGAGGAGAAGGCGAGGAGACGCAATGGGCGGAGGATTATTTGCGCGATCTGTTCGCTTTGGCGCCGCAAGTCCATGTCCTGGCCATCGTCGCCGTCGGTCACGGCGCCGGGACAAAACAGGCCCGGAAAGAAGACGATTTGCCTTGGGGACACGTGAGTTATGACACGCAGCCCTCCGGCAGATCGGAATGATTTTTCATGCACGAGTATCCTGTGACGCGGGAGTTTATCAATATCGCTTCGCAAAAAGCCCGTGAAGCCAACGCGCGCCGCGTGACCCGCATTTGTCTGGTAGTGGGGGAGCAATCCGGGTTCGCGCCCGAGTCTCTGCAAATGTATTTTGAAATGATCGCCGAGGGCACGATCTGTGAAAACGCCGCGCTGGAGATAACTACGGTCAAAACGCAATGGTACTGTCCGCGCTGCGACGCGCCTTACGCGCGCCGCCCGCTTTCTTTCGCCTGTCCGCGCTGCGGACGGGACGGAAAACCCACGTCCGTCGGCAGAGAGTTTTATGTGGATCGCATCGAGGTGGCCGAGCAATAATCAGCTGTCAGCGCCGGCGTCCTGCTCGGTCTCCGCGGGGGTCCCCGGGTGCAGAGCCGCTGTTATCGCCGCTTGGCGCCTTGCTTTTTTCGCCCGCAGCCACGCGCGCAGGACCAGCGCCGCGATCAGCAGGATGATGAGAACAGGCAAGGCGTAGCCCAGAAGGACCACGACGCTGTTGAATCCGTTCCAGGCCATGCTCACGGTCTTGATCACCGCGTTTTTAGCCGCTTCCAGTGTACGGGAGAACGATACGGGCTGCCAGGGATCCGTCACCGCGACGTCCGTGCGCTGCTGCGTCAGTTCCAGATTCACTTCCGAATAAGTGAGCTTGCTGTCCCAATACTTGAGTTGACCGGTCAGCGACTCTTTTTCCCTGCGCACTTCGTTGAGCGCGTTTTCTATCATGATCATTTCCTCCACGGTCTCCGCGGCGGAAAAAAACTCCAGATAGCGATCCTCCTGGGCCTGCCAGGATTTGAGCCGGCTGTCCGTGTCCATATACTGTTCGGTTATATCATTGGAATAAATATACTTATCTGTAACCGTGCCCCATGTGGGGAGCGAATCGGCGAAAGCGGCGAACTCCGTCGCCGGGACGCGCAAATTCAGCGAACCGTACTGCCAGTAATCCTGATTGTTCTGGCGCGAACCGGAGACGTACCCGCCCAGTTCCCGCGCCCGCGCTTCCAGGGCCCGCATGGCTTCGGCGACGTTATCGACGCGCAACTGAGCGTCCAGCGTGTATATTATTTTATCTTCGCGCGGCGCTTCCTCAGGGCTGACCGCGCCGCCCCCGGCGGCTCCGCTCACGTTTTCCGTCAAATATCCCGCCCCTCTGTCATAAGCCTCCCCTCCGTCATAAGCCATCTCATTGGCGCTGTCAGCCTGCGCCATCGCCATCGGCGCCTCCGCCGCCCCCCCGGAGGCCAGACCGCCATAAGCGTTAGAGACGGCGTTTCCGAGCGGGCCGCGGGCGGAGTTGACCAAAACAACGCAAACGAGGATAAGCGCGGCGGCCGCTATAATATAGCGGAGCCGCGGCATCTTTTTCCACGCGAATTTTGGCGCCGCCGGCTTTTGGGTCAAATCCCGCGTTTTAGCGCGAATACGCTCTTTAACTGTTTCATCCGCTTCCAGTCCGGCAAAAAAACGCGCGGCGCGCTCGCCGTCCCCGTCTTCCCGCCACAGGGTCAATTCTTTGTCGTCCATATCATCGCCTCCACTAAACCGACGCTGTTTCCTGTTCCCAAGCCCGGCGAAAATTCTGTTTGGCTCTGTACAGCAGGCTGTCGACCGCCTGCGGGGTCACCGCCATCACCTCCGCGGTTTCCCTGGCGCTCAGGCCCTCTATCAGCCGAAATTCAATCACGGCCACCTGGTTTTCCGGCAGCCCGGCGAACACATTGCGGATAGCGAGCGATTCAGGCACGGTTTCCGCCGGATTCAGGGCGCCGGTCAATACCGGTTCTTCCCCCAGCGGCGCCGTCGTCTGTTTGCGGCGGCGGTAATATTCCGCCACATGCCGGGCCGTTATTTTCAGCGCCCAGGTTTTCAGGGAGCTTTTACCGGCAAAACCGCCGCTGGCTTTCCATATGCGCGCCATGACCTCCGCCGTCACGTCTTCCGTTTCCGCGGCCGGGACACGCAGGCGGACATAGCGATAAACAGCCGGAAACAGCACGTCATAGACCTGGCCGAATACATTGCTGTCCATTCGGAGCCTCCTTCCTTTGCCTTTGCGTTATATATAGTCGCGTCAAAAGCGCGGGATCTGACGCCGCGCCGCAAAAAAATCGTTACCGTCGTCATTGCGAGGGATCAATCAGCGCTCTCCAAGGCGGCGAGGATGGCGCGGGCCAGCTGATCCGGGCAGGAAGTTCCCCGTCCTTCGCAGTCGATGCCCTTGAGTTTCGCCGCGAGCTGCTCGGCCGGCAATCCTTCCGCCAGCGCGGCCACGGCTTGCGAATTGCCGTGACAGCCTCCCCGGAAGCGCACGCCGCTCACGGTTTGCCCGTCCAGATCAAAGGAGACCTCTGTCGCGCATGTGCCGCGCGTTTTATAACTGTATCGCATATAACCTCCCGGAGTCCTTTAAGTATTATGGTATTAGCCGGTTTAGAGACCCATATAAGATATACCGTTTTCACTGACAAGGCAAGCCAATTTCTGGTCATGCGGCTCGCAGGGTACTGATGGTAAAATTTGGAATGAAAAGGCCAGCCCGCAGACGAGGGCGTCCGAGCGGCGCCGCGGCAGGAAGCGGTCATAATAACCGCCGCCGTATCCCAGACGGCGGCCGGCGAGGTCGAAGGCCAGCCCGGGAGCGAGGATGAGATCCAGAACGTCCGGGGGAGCGGGAAGGAAGGAGGAGAGCGGTTCTAAAATGCCCAGCGCGCCCGGCGCCAGATCCTGGGCGAGGGAATATATCCGGCAGGCGAACATCCGGCCCTTTTCGATCCGGGGGATGAAAAGCGCGCGCCCCCCGGCGAGAATAGCCTCCGCTAAGTCTCTCGTTTCCACTTCCGAGCCGACGCTCATGTATAAAAAAACCGATTTGCTCCTGCCAAAAAAGGCACTTTCCAGGACGCGCGCCGTTATTGACCGGCTTTTTTCCGCGCGTTCCGCGGCCGGCCAGTTATTCCTCCGTTCGGACATCAGTTTTCTTAAAGCTGTTTTAGGCAATAATACCCTCTACTTCCATAGGAACTGCATCTCTCTCTTTCCGCAGCCGGCAATGTTCCGCAACATTGTAATTTTTACTTTCGTCTTTGCAGAATAACTTTCAAGCCTGCCGGATAAAACTGCGCGGGCGGTTTTTCCACTGCCGGGACCTCAAATCGAACTCCTTTGTCCATGCGCATTATCCACATTATCCACAAAAACATGTTGATAACTCTTGTGCAAAGTCCACTTACATTTTTCTATTTTCTTTGTAAAAATCGTGTAAGATAAGCCCGGGAACCGCATTCAAACGCCAATCGGCGAATGAAGACGCCAAGTAACGCCAGTGACCGCACATGGCTACCATCGCTCCGTTATCCGTGCAGTAAACCGGCGCCGGATAAACGAAAGCCACGCCCCGCGCCTCGGTTTCCGCGCGCAGCCGCCGGCGCAGGGCCTGATTGGCGGCCACGCCGCCGCCGAGGGCCAAAGTGCGCACACCGGTCGCTTCCAGAGCGGCGACGGTTTTCCGGGCCAGAATATCCACGACCGCCTGCTGAAAAGAAGCGGCCACGTCGGCGACTTTGAGATCCTCGCCTTTCAGGCGCGCCCGGTTCAGGGAGTTCAACACGGCGGATTTCAAGCCGCTGAAACTGAAATCCCAACTGCCCGGTTCCAGCGCCGCCCGCGGAAAAGCGAAAGCCGCCGGGTCTCCGTCTCTCGCCGCCTGTTCTAAGAGCGGCCCGCCCGGATAACCCAGACCGAGCGCGCGGGCCACTTTGTCAAAAGCCTCGCCGGCCGCGTCGTCCCGCGTGCGGCCCAGCACCCGGTAGCGCAGATGGCCGGACAGGAGGATGAGATGAGTGTGGCCGCCCGAGACGAGCAGGGCCAGCAGGGGGAATTCCAAATCGGGATGTTCGAGAAAATTGGCGTAGATATGCGCTTCTAAATGGTTGACGGCGACGAGCGGTTTGCCGGCGGCAAAGGCCATCGCTTTCGCCCCGGAGACTCCGACCAGCAGCGACCCCACCAGTCCGGGCCCATAGGTCACGGCCACGGCGCTTAGATCGCCGAAGCCGACGCCGGCTTGGGTCAAGGCCTCCCGCACCACCGGACCCAGGCGCAGGCAATGCTCGCGGGACGCTATTTCCGGCACCACGCCGCCGAATACGGCGTGGGTCTCCGTTTGCGAGGAGACGACATGACTTAAAAGACGGCGGCCGCCCCGCAGAACCGCCGCCGCCGTTTCGTCGCAGCTGGTTTCAATCCCGAGTATCAGTGTGTCGTCCATTTACGCCAATGCTCCTTCCCTGTAATGTCAGCTTTCCAGTCTCCCGTCATTCCGGGCTTGTCCCGGCTTGGCCCGGGATCAGACACGCCCACATGATAACTGCGTCTTCGCGGTTGTCCTCATAATAACGCGGGCGGAACCCCTCCGCCGTGAAACCCAATTTTTGGTATAAAGCTTGGGCCGCCGTGTTGGAGCGCCGCACTTCCAAAGTCATTTTGCTGATGCCGGCCGGGATCAATTCCGCGATCACGGAGCGAAGCAAAAATTCCCCCCAGCCCTGCCGGCGGCAATCTTCCCGGATGGCGATATTCGTGATATGCGCCTCGTCAAAAATCAACCAAACCCCGATGTAGCCGCGCACCTGCCCATCCGCTTCCAGACAGAAATAGCGGGCCAGTTTGTTCTTGGTGATATCCGCCTTGAGCGATTCCAGCGACCAGGGCCGGGCAAAATTCGCCGTCTCCAGAGCCGCCACCGCCGGAACGTCCCGCGGCTCCGCCGGTCGCACCCGCACTTCGCTCATGCCCTCGCCTCCGCGGCCCGGCGGCGGACTTCGGCTTCCGGCAGCCGGATATAATAAGGTTCGACCTGCCATAAGGGCGGCTCGCCCCCCGGCGCGCCGGGGGAGGCGGGCAGGCCGGCCGCGCCCAGGAGAGCGGCCTCCCGGGCCGCGTACGCTCCGCGCGTCAAGGCGAGCGCTCCGGGCAGCGCGCGCGCCCCCGCGGCCGGCCCGCCCGCCAGGTCCCGGCCGGCTCGCTCCGCGCCTTCGCCGGCGAGCAATACCGGACCCGGCCGGGCCGCGAGCCGCTCGCCCAAGTCCCGCGTCGCCACGGCCTGCGGCGGCTCCAGGGTCTCGCGCCGCCAAACCGCCGCCCCGGTCGGGTCCGCCGACTCCCGCCAGCGGTAGCGCGCCATATACCACTCGCCTTTGCGCGCGTCCAGCAAAACCACAATATCCTCCGGGCGGCCCCAACCGGCCCAGGAGATGATATCCAGCGAACAAAGGCCCAGAACCGGGATTCCCAGGACCTGGGCCATCCCCTGGGCCGTGGCGATGCCGATGCGGATGCCCGTGAAAGAGCCGGGTCCGCGCGCCACGGCGATAAGCCCCAGATCCGCGGGCTGCAGACCGCAGACCGCCAGAAGCTGCTCCGTCATGGGCAGCACTCTTTCCGAATGGGGTTTTTCCGTCCGGAGGAAACTCTCGCCGGTCAGGCGGCCGTCCGCGCTCAGAGAGAGGGCCGTTACAGAGGTGGCGGTATCGACGGTCAGTATATTCATGGCCGCAAAAAAGAGGAGAGCCTTTCTCCCCAATATTCCTCGGCGCAGGACAGCCTGATCTGGCGCGGCTCGCTCCCGCCGCCGGTTATTTCCAGCCGCAGGGCTTCCGGGCCCGCCGCCGCCGCGATCAGCTCGGGCCATTCCGCCATGACGATCGCGTCCGGGTGGAAAAAACTGTCTACGCCTATGACGTCCGCTTCCTCCGTCCGGGTCAGCCGGTACAGATCCAAATGGATCAGGCGCGTCCGCCGTCCGCCGGCCACGGCCTCGTATTCCGCCGCCAAAGTAAAAGTGGGGCTGGTGATCGGCTCCGTAACGCCTAAAGCCCGGCCCGCTCCCTGCACCAGCGCCGTTTTGCCGGCGCCGGATCCCCCGAAAAGCAGAACTATATCGCCGCCGCGCAGACCGGCGGCGAGAGCGGCGCCGAAACGCTCCGTTTCCGCCGCCGAGGGCAGAGAAAAAATCTTTTCAGTCATCGGTCACATCGCGCCCGTCGATCAGAACCATAACCGGCGCCGCTGGCATGGACAGCGGCTCGCCGCGCCAGACCACGATATCGGCGTCCTTGCCGGGGGTCAGAGAACCGAGGCGCGCCTCCACGCCCAATATTCGCGCCGCGTCCAAAGTCAGAGCTTTCAAGGCGCCGGCGTAGGTCATCCCGTGTTTTACCGCCAGCGCCGCGCAAAGCGGCAACTGTTCCACCGGCGTCACGCCGTGGTCGGTCATCAGGGCGACCGGCACGCCCGCCGCCGCCAGAATACCGGGGTTGCGCAGGTTTTTATCCTTCACCTCCGGTTTGCAGCGGTTGATCAGCGCGGGCCCCACCACGGCCGGATAACCGGCCGCCGCCAGGATATCGGCTATTTTATGCCCGTCCGTGCAATGCTCGATCACCATATCCAGATCAAACTCGCGGGCCACGCGGATCGCGGTCATGATATCATCCGCGCGGTGAGCGTGGGCGCGCAGCGGTATTTTTTTCTCCAGGACGAGCAGCAGATGCTCCATGCCCAAATCGCGCTCTGGCAGCTTATCCGGGTCTTTTTGCCCCTGACGCAGTTTGTCCCGGTACGTCTGCGCGTCCACGAAAGCCTGCCGCAAAAGCGCCGCCGTTCCCATCCGAGTGCTGGGCAGTTTCTTTTGCTCCCCGTAAACGGTTTTAGGGTTTTCGCCCAAAGCCGCCTTCAACCCGGCCGGATCGCGCACGGTCATCTCCTCCACCGTGCGCCCGGCTGTTTTTAGCACCGCTCCCGTGCCGCCGATCACATTGGCGCTGCCCGGACAGATAAAAAGAGCCGTCACCCCGCCGCGCCGCGCGTCGCGGAACGCCTCGTCCTCCGGGTTCACGCCGTCGGTTGCCCGCAGTTCCGGCGTCAGGGGATCCGTGCTTTCGTTGATATCGTCCCCTTCATACTGAAAAATTTCTTCCCCGATGCCGACGTGACAATGCGCGTCGATAAAACCCGGCAGCACGTATTGACCCGCGCAGTCCGCGATCACGGTCTCCGGCCCGAAATCCCCCAGACTCATCCCCAGCGCCGCCGCTATCTCCGCCGGGCCCGCCCCCGCCGCCAGGGGCGGATGCGCGCCCACAGCCCGAACGCGTCCCTCCGCTGCGAGCACGCTGCCGCTAAAACTGAATTCCTCCCCGTCCATCGGCATCACCGTGCCGTTAGCCAGGCAGATACTTCTTTGTCCCTTGTTCCTGTCAGCCAAAACTCACACCTCCGTTCCGTACAGACGATGCCCGAACATAGATAAGACAGCCGAAAAACGCCGCGGCGCGTCCGGCTCCCTATCCTATGTAAGCGCGGTCCGCACGGTTTTTAGATTTCCGTGACGCCGAGACTTACCTCGATCGCGACGTCCACACGTTTCATAATATCATCGCCAAGCACCGCCACTTTTTCTTTCAGCCGGCTCTTGTCTATTGTGCGGATCTGTTCCGCTAAAATCACCGAATCTCTTTCCAGACCGCTGTGATTGGCCCGCACTTCCACGTGCGTGGGCAGTTTGGCTTTGGAGATCTGCGATGTGATAGCCGCCACGATCGTCGTCGGACTGAACTGATTACCCACGTTGTTCTGCACCACCAAAACCGGACGCGTTCCGCCCTGCTCGGAACCTACGACCGGATTCAGCTCCGCGTAGTATATTTCTCCGCGTTTAATATTCATTACCATATATTTATTTTCCTCGCGATTTAAGTCAATCAACTTTTGTTGGAATATTCAATCTTATTTGCCCAAATAAAATCTTCCGGCGCGTTTTCCCGCGCGATACTCAGGTTTATTCCCGCCATCTCAACGTAGCCTAAGCGCATCCGCTCGCGATCGCGATTATCCGGTGAAGCGTTATTTTCCGTCTCCAATGATCCGCCAGTCAATCTGTTGTCGTTTGGCACGAAATCAGCCTCCCTTGTTAAAATAGGCGAAAAGGCCTGTTGCAACATCTCCGCTGTCAGATCCCCCGTTTCGCAGAAACTCCCGTCGCAGTTTGGCATACGCCGGCCCGGCGTCAAGGACGCCGCTGGACGCAACTATATTATATCGGACGCGAAGGTTCTTTGTCAAATAAAAGCGCCATTCTTTTGGAGGGATTAATTGGCAAAATTTTCCAGGCCAGAAAAATATGCGCATATCCTTAATAACGCTTGCGCGATTAAAAGCGTTATGATATAATAATCACCAGTCGCGCCGGTTGCGGCGCGCGTTTCGGGAGTCGCGGCAGGGAAATGGTTGGAGTCGGAGTGGGGAAATCCCCACTCTTTCATTTGTACAACGGAGTTGATTGGCGACATGGCGGTAAAAACCAAAAAGACGCAATTGACGGAAGCGGCGGTCATATGCCGCCGGGTCAGGTCAATTGCCGGACCGGCCGCGGCGGCCGCGGCGGCGGAAGTCGCCGGGGTCGAGTTTCTGCCGGAGGGAACTCAGTGGATTTTGCGCGTGACGATTGACAAGGAAGGAGGAGTGGATCTTGACGATTGCGCCCAGGTCAGCCGCGCTTTGAGCGCGGCGCTGGACAGAGAAGACCTGATAAAGCAGGCGTTTGTACTGGAGGTTTCTTCGCCTGGCGTGGAGAGACCGCTGAAGGAAGAAGAAGATTTTCGCCGGTATAACGGCCGCATGATCAGCGTTTACACCAGAGAGCCATATGAGGGGTATACGATGTTTTCCGGGATTCTCACGGCATATGGGGCCGAGGGCGTGACGCTTGTTTATGGGGAAGAGCGGATCGCCATTCCGCTCGCGTTGATCGAAAATGCGCGTCTGATATATATGGGTCAGGAAAACGCAAACAACGAGGAGGAATGAAGTGTGAACATGGAGTTCATTGAAGCGCTGCATGATTTGGAAAAAGAGAAAGGAGTGTCGATCGATGTTCTGTTTGAGGCTATTGAGGCGGCTCTGATTTCCGCTTACCGCAAGAACTTTTCTCTGCTGCAGAACGTGCGCACCAATATCGACAGAGCCACCGGGGAGATAAAAGTTTTGTCCTGCAAAACAGTCGTGGAGGATGTGGAAGACGAGCGCCAGCAGATATCTCTGGAGCAGGCCCGCAAGCTGAAACCGGACTGCGAATTGGACGACACGGTGGAATTCGAGGTGACTCCGCGCAATTTTGGCCGCATTGCCGCTCAGACAGCCAAACAGGTCGTGGTGCAGCGCATCCGCGAAGCGGAACGGGGCATGATTTACGACGATTATATCAGCAAGGAAGGCGACATAGTCACCGGCATATTCCAGCGTTATGAACAGAAAAACGCCGTCATTGACCTCGGCAAGGTAGAGGCTTGCATGACGGCTGCCGAACAGGTTCCAGGAGAAATTTTCCAGTCGTTTGAGCGCGTCCGCTCTTATGTCGTAGAAGTGAAAAAGACTTCGCGCGGTCCGCAAATTTTTCTTTCCCGTACGCATCCCGGTCTTGTGCGCCGTCTGTTTGAACTGGAAGTGCCGGAGATCCGCGACGGTGTGATCGAAATCAAAAACGCGGTGCGGGAAGCCGGTTCGCGAACAAAGATCGCCGTATATTCGTGCGACGACAATGTTGACGCGATAGGCGCCTGCGTCGGCCCGAAACGGGGACGCATCCAGACTATCGTGGAGGAGCTGCGCGGCGAAAAGATGGATATAATCCAGTGGGCGGATGATCCCGTGGAATTTGTGGCCAACGCTCTGTCCCCAGCCAAGGTGATTGAAGTTTACCCTTATTACAAGGAAAAAATGGCGGTGGTCGTCGTGCCCGATTATCAGCTTTCTCTGGCCATAGGCAAGGAGGGGCAGAACGCGCGGCTGGCGGCTAAACTGACCGGATGGAAGATAGACATCAAAAGCGAGGCGCAGGCTGTTTCCCAGGGACTGCTCGGCAATCAATACGAGGAGCAGGAAGATTATTACGACGAGGATGAAAACGGGTTCGAGGGCGAGACGTCCGGCGAGAGCGCGTCATGGGATTACGCCGGCGGTTACTCCGGAAATTACAAGGATGAATATGACGCTGTAGAAAACGAGGATACATGTCCCGAAGGCGGCGGGGCGGAGACCGAAGAGGGGGAGGGCGACTGGGAAGAGGCGCTGTGATGAAGAAAAAAACGCCTTTGCGCATGTGCGTCGCCTGTCAGGCTATGCGCCCTAAGGCGGAGATGCTGCGTCTGGTCGCGGAGGAAAAAGGTCTCGTTTACGACAGGACCGGCAAACACAACGGCAGGGGCGCGTATGTCTGCCGAGACGAAGAATGTCTGGCGGCGGCTGTGAAGAAAAAGAGATTTTTGAAAACATTAGGGCAGGATATTTCCGGCGAGTTGCTGCGGGAATTGGAGGAATTGGTCAGGCTGTGAACGCAAAAGTAGCGTCTCTTCTGGGTTTGGCGCGTAAGGCCGGAAAAATAGCCGGAGGCGGCAGCGGAACGGAGGCTTTTTTGAAAAAGCGCCGGGGGGCTTTGCTGGTTGTGGCGGCGGACGCGCCGGGGGTATTGAAAAAATATGGCGCCTGGATGAAAGACGTTGGTATTCCGCTCATAGTCGAAGGGAACAAACAGGAACTCGGAGCGGCGGTCGGCATGTCGCCGCTGGCGGTGATCCTCGTTCTGGATGAGGGGTTCGCGCAGGCTATAATTAAAGCGAGGAGTTGATGGAGTATAAACAGATCCGGTATGGACTCGGCTGACCTTCAAAAGGGGTCGAATCCCCGATCGAAGGAAGTCTCGTTCGATGAAGGAGGTGAAATGACCGGGATGAGAGTACATGAATTAGCCAAAGAGATGGATATCACAAGCAAAGAATTAATGGAGCGCATGACTGGTTTGGGTATCAATGTGAAATCGAATTTTAATGTGGTCAGCGCGGGCGATTTAGCCAAAATCAAGGGTCAGAACGCGCAAGCCCCGTCCAAACCCCCAAACAAAGGGGGCGAGACCGCCCGCCCGTCGAGCCGGGGAGCCGACGCCGCCAATAAGCCGCCGTCGGCACAGCCGCCGGCCGCGCCGCGGCAGCCGCAGCCGCAGCAGAGTGAAAGCGAGCGGGGAGGCCGTCCGGCGGGAGAGAGACCGGCCGCGCGGCCCCAGGGCGGGTATGCCGCGGAGCAGGGAGGGCGCCCCCGGCAAGGGCAGGGGCAGCCGAACCGGCCCGGCCAGCCCGGTCAGGGACAGATGGGACAGGGGCAGCCGGGATCGGGACAGCGGCGGCTCGGCGACAGCAGACCGCCGGGCGAATGGCCGCGTCCGCAGCGCCCGCCGGGCAGCCGGCCGCCTGGGGAGAGACCGGCGGGCGAGCGCCGACCGGCCGGTGAATGGCGAAGTGATCGGCCGCGGCCCCAGGGAGGCTATTCCCCGGAGCAAGGTCAGCGGCCCCGTCCCGCGGGGCAAGGTCAAGGTCAACAGGGCGGACCCGGGCAGGGACAGCCGGGAACGGGACAGCGGCGACCCGTCGACGGCAGACCGCCGGGCGAGTGGCCGCGTCCGCAGCGCCCGCCAGGCAGCCGGCCGCCCGGGGAGAGACCGGCGGGCGAGCGCCGGCCGGCCGGTGAATGGCGAAGTGATCGGCCGCGGCCCCAGGGAGGCTATTCTCCGGAGCAAGGTCAGCGGCCCCGTCCCGCCGGGCAAGGCCAAGGTCAGCCCGGCGCGCCTGGTCAAGGACAGACGGGATACCGGCGGCCGGGAGACAACAGACCGCAAGGCGACAGGCGGCCCGGCGCGGGCGGCTACCCGCCCCGCCGCCAAAGCGACGGA
>JAISEW010000138.1 GCA_031263945.1 Gracilibacteraceae bacterium
GCCAATTACAGCGCCGCGAACTGGGGCAATAAAAAGGTGAATAAGCGGCGGCTGCAGGAAATGCTGGAGCTGCCCGCGCGCGGCGACGTACCGCTCGTGACTATGGTGACGCGCCTGACCGAGCAGAAAGGCCTGGACCTGTTTTTCCATATCGCCGACGAGCTCCTGTTGACTGAAGACGTGCAGCTGGTGGTGGTGGGGGCCGGCGAGTGGGAGTACGAGCAGAATTTGCGGGCGCTGGCTGCGCGCTATCAGGGGCGGGTCGCCGCCTGCGTCACTTTTGACAATGATCTGGCGATGAAAGTTTACGCGGCGGGCGATATCCTGCTCATGCCCTCCCGCTTCGAGCCCTGCGGCGTGACGCAGATGATTGCCATGCGCTACGGCAGCGTGCCGGTGGTGCGCGAGACCGGCGGGCTGAAAGACACGGTGCAGCCCTACGACGAACACAGCAAGACGGGCCCGGGCTTCGGATTTGCCAATTATAACGCCCACGAACTGCTGTTCACGGTGAAAAACGCTTTGCGGCTTTACCGGGAGGACGCGCCGACCTGGGAAAAACTCAGGCGGCGCGTCGCGGAACAGAGGTTCAGCTGGCGGGAGGCGGCGCAAAATTACGCCAGACTTTATGAAAAAATCGGAGCGAGAGTATGAGCGAAGGATTGCGCCTCTATCACAATTCACACCAGGCGGATTGGCGCCGGCCTCACGGGGCCCTGCCCTGCGGCGCCCCGTTCCGGTTGACCCTGGACGTCCGCGGCGCGCAGGGGTTGGAATTGAAAGGGGTGCTGCGGCTTTGGCGGGACGGCAGCGGCGAGACGCTGATCAATCTGACTGAGGAGGAAGGGCCGCCGGGGGTGCGGCGGCTGGTGGCTGAAAGCGCGGCGCCCGCCGAGCCGTGTCTCCTGTGGTATTATTTTTGGCTGCAGGGATTGGGCGGCCGCATCATTTACGGCTGCCCGGCCGACCGGCTCGGCGGCGAGGGCAGGGTGTGGGCCGCGGATCCCCCGTCCTGGCAGATCACCGTTTACCGGCCGGCCCCGGCGCCGGCCTGGTGGAAAAACGGCGTCGCCTATCAGATCTTTGTGGACCGGTTTTACCGCGGCGCGAACTGGGGAGAGCGGGAGGCGGCGTCGCTCCGTCGCCGGCCGGAGCGCCGGGGGCCGCGGCGTCTCCTGCATCTGGACTGGAACGACACGCCTTTTTACCCGCGCGACCCGCAGGGGCGGATCACGCGGTGGCCTTTTTTCGGCGGCACTCTGGCGGGCGTGCGGGAAAAACTGCCCTATCTGAAAGAACTCGGCGTGAACGTGCTGTATCTGAATCCGATTTTCCTGGGCGCGAGCAATCATAAATATGATACGGCGGATTATTATAAGATCGATCCCGGCTTCGGCGGGGAGGAAGCTTTCGCGGAGCTGCTGGCGGCCGCGGAGCGCGAAGGCGTGGCGATCATCCTCGACGGCGTTTTCAATCACACGGGCCGGGACAGCGTCTATTTTGACGGGGACGGCAATTACGGCTCCCAGGGAGCGGCGGCGGCGGATTCCCCTTATCATAACTGGTTTCGCTGGAAAGAGGGCGGCGGCTATGAGTGCTGGTGGGGGGTCGACGATCTGCCCAATGTGGATGAAATGAACCCGGAATTTCAGGATTTTGTCTGGCGCGGCCAGGGCAGCGTGGTGCGCCACTGGATGCGGACCGGGGTCCGCGGTTTTCGCCTCGATGTGGCGGACGAGCTGCCGGATGATTTTATCAAAGGGATCCGGCAGGCGGTAAAAGAGACGGATCCGGAGGGCGTGGTCGTCGGCGAGGTATGGGAAGACGCTTCCAACAAGGTGAGCTACGGGGCGCGGCGCGCCTATTTTGCCGGGGACGAGCTGGACGCGACGATGAATTACCCGTTCCGCGAGCTGTTTCTGGGTTACGTCCTGGGGACCGTCACGGCGGAGCGCCTGCACCGGCGGATACTCAGCCTGTATGAAAATTATCCGCGGGAAAATTTCTACGCGGCGATGAATTTGTTCGGCAGCCATGACCGGGAGCGGCTGCTGACCATTTTGGGGGGAGCGGATACGGACGCGCTGCCCGCGGCGGAAAAAGAATTTTTCCGCCTGGACGGCGAGCGGCGGGAGCTGGCCCTGCGCCGGTTGCGCCTGCTCGTGCCCGTGCAGATGACTTTTCCCGGCGTGCCCTGCGTTTACTACGGGGACGAGGCGGGGATGGAGGGGCTGGACGACCCCTATAACCGCGGCCCGTTTCCCTGGGGGCGGGAAGAAGCGGGACTCGGCGAGTTTTACCGGCGCCTGATCAGCTGGCGCCGGGAATACGCCGTGCTGACGGAGGGCGATTTTTGCCCGCGCGTCTGGCCGAACGGGGTGTACGGCTATTCGCGCGGCGACGCGACCGGCCGGATCTATGTGGCCCTCAACCCGGACGCCCGAAACCACAAGTCCGTGGATCTGTGGGAAGACGAGCGGGAAGGCTGTTATCCGGAGCTGATGAGCGGGACGCTCCAGCCGCTGACCGTCTCTCCCGGTCAGCCTCCTGTTATGATCTGCCCGCTGGAGCCGCTGACGGCGAAAGTGTATTACCGGCCGGCGGCGGGGCCGCTGCCGGAGCCGGAGACCGGTCCCCGGCAAGCCGGCGTGCTCTGTCATATCACTTCACTCCCTTCTCCCTGGGGCGTGGGCGATCTGGGGGCCGGCGCCAGGGAATTCGTGGATTTCCTGGCCGCGGGCGGGCAGAGTATTTGGCAAATTTTACCAATAAATCCGCCGGGACGCGGCGACTCGCCGTATATGCCGTTATCAGCTTTCGCGGGCCACGAGCTGCTGCTGGATTTGGAGCAGCTGGCTGACCAAGGATTGCTGGGCTCGGAGTACGCGGAGGTAAAAAAGACGCTGGGGGAACTGGAGCAGTCTTCGCGGGCGGAGTTTGCGCGGGCGGCTTTACGCAAAGAGCATTTTTACCGGGAGGCTTTTGCGCGGTTTGACCGGACGGCGGCTGATTTTACGGCTTTTTGCCGGGCGGAGGACGCCTGGCTGGCGGACTATTGCCTGTTCCGCGCCTTGCAGGATCATCTGGAGGAAACGGACTGGCGGCTGTGGCCGGCGCCGCTGCGGGAGCGCAGCGAGGAGGCGCTGGCGGCGGCCCGCGCCCTGCTGGCCGATGAGACGAAGTATTATGCTTTTTTGCAGTATGAATTCGCGCGGCAGTGGGAGTCGCTGACGCGGTACGCCCGGAAGCGCGGCGTGGCCGTGTGGGGCGATATACCGATGTATATGGCGGCCGAGAGCTGCGACGTCTGGCGGCGGCGGGAACTTTTCCGTCTGGATGAGGAAGCCGGGGTGCCGGCCGATGATTACGCCTCGGACGGACAGAATTGGGAGATGCCGGTTTATGACTGGGACGCGGCGGCCGCGGAGGATCACGCCTGGTGGATCGCCCGGCTGCGTCACAGCCTGCGCGGGGTGGATAAACTGCGGCTCGACCATTTTCGCGGGTTTGAGGCTTATTGGAGCAAAAAAACGGGCGCGGCGCAAGGCTATTGGCATAAAGGGCCGGGGCGCCGGTTTTTTGAGGCCGTGCGGAGGGAGCTGGGCGCCATGCCGTTTTTCGCGGAGGATCTCGGCTTTATCACGCCGGAAGTGCGCGTCCTGAAGGCTCTGTTCGATCTGCCCGGCGTCAAGGTGCTGCAGTTTTCGGCCTGGGAAACTCTGCGGAAAGATATGGCGGCGGCGGACGCCTATAATGTTTTTTATACGGGGACCCATGATAACCAAACCCTTGTCAGCTGGTACGCGGCGGAGGCGGCGGCTCAGGGGGAGGCGGCCGGGGATGAGGAAGAGCGGCTGCGTTTCTGCCTCCGCGTCGTCGCCCGGATGTATGCCGGCGGCGCCCGCTGGGTGGTTCTGCCGCTGCAGGACGTCCTCGGGCTGGACGACGCCTGCCGCATGAACACGCCGGGCGGGGCGGAGGGCAATTGGAACTGGCGGGCGGAAGCGCAGCAGCTGACGGAAGAAGCGGCGCTCTGGCTGCGGGAACTGGCCGCGCGGCATGACCGCCTGCCGGCCGAGGAAGGGATATGAGATGAGCTGGGAAAGATACAGCCGTTTATTGTTTTATGACGCGGCGACCGGACTGGCGCTCGATCCGAGTTTAGCCGCCTGGCCGGAGGAACTCTTGCGGGCCGACCGGCCGGAAACGCGGCGTGTTTGGGAAGAAATGATGGATTTGGAAAAAGGAGCCATCGCCAATCCTTCCGAAGGGCGGATGGTGGGGCATTACTGGCTCCGAACCCCGGAACTGGCCCCGACCGCGGAATTGGCCGCGGAGATCCGCGATACCGCCGCCCGGATCACCCGGTTTGCCGCGGCTCTGCATGCCGGCGCCGTACGGGGCGAACGCGGCGGTCTGTTTCGCCAAGCGGTCGTCGTCGGCGTCGGCGGTTCGAGCCTCGGCCCCTGTTTTGTTTCCCAGGCGCTCGGCACGGCGGCGGATAAAATACGTCTCTATTTTATTGACAATACGGATCCGGACGGCATGGACCGGGTCTGGGAGGCCCTCAGACCGTCTCTGGCCGAGACGCTGGTTGTCGTGATCTCTAAAAGCGGCGGGACGGTCGAAACCCGCAACGGCATGGAGGAGGCGCGGGCGCGTTATGAGGCGGAGGGCCTTGATTTTGCCCGGCACGCCGTGCGCGTCACCCAGCGCGGCAGCAAACTCGACGCGGCGGCGGCCGATTGGCTGGAATTTTTTCCCATGTGGGATTGGGTGGGCGGCCGCACTTCCGTGCTTTCGGCGGTGGGACTGTTGCCCTTGGCGCTGCAGGGCGTCGATACGGCCGGCCTCCTCCGCGGGGCGGCCGCGATGGACGCGCTGACCCGCCGCCCGGCGCCGGCGGAAAACCCCGCCCTGCTGATGGCCTTGATCTGGCAGGCTTTGACCGGCGGGCAAGGCGGCGCCCAGATGGTGATTTTACCGTACAAAGACAGGCTGGAACTGCTCGCCAAATACATGCAGCAGCTCGTGATGGAATCCCTCGGCAAGGCGGAAGACCGCGACGGCCGTCTCGTGCGGCAGGGGCTCGCCGTTTTCGGCAATAAAGGATCCTCGGATCAGCATTCTTATGTGCAGCAGCTGCTGGCCGGTCCGGATAATTTTTTTGCCGTCCTGATCGAAGTGCTGCGCGACCGGGAAGGAGATTCGCCCGTCGTCGGAGAAAACAGCACGAGCGGCGATTATCTGCAGGCGTTTTTGCTCGGCACGCGCCGCGCCCTGCGCGATCAGGGCCGCAACAGCATTACCATTTCCGTGCCGGCGGTGGACGCCCCGACAGTCGGCGCTCTTATCGCCCTGTGGGAACGCGCGGTCGGGTATTACGCCGCGCTGATCCGCGTCAACGCCTATGATCAGCCGGCCGTGGAAATGGGGAAAAAAAGCGCCGCTGAGATCATCGGCCTGAAAAACGAGATCTTAGCCGCTTTGGCCCGGCGGCCGGAGCGGAGTTTTACCGCGGCGGCCCTCGCCGGGGATATCGGGCGCCCGGAAGAAACGGAAACCGTGTTCCAGCTGCTGCGGCATCTGGCCGCCAACGGCCGGGTAAAGGGGGCGGGGGACGGCGCGCTCGGAACATTTAAAGGAGGCTGCGATGAGTAAGCAAAAAAACGGAAACCTATGGGGATATGTCCTGGTCGCCGGAGTGACGGCGATTTCCACGGCGAGTCTGTGTTTAAAACCGAGCCGGGATTTCCTGCTCGCGATGGTGAAAAAGGCGGCGCTTTTATACGGAAGCTCCCGCCGCAGCGTTACCAGCCGATTGTCCGGCGACTGGCGCGGCGAGACGGCGGACGTTTACTACGGCTTTAACAACGGGATCCTCTATGTGACGGACCAGAAGGGCTTTGAAAACAAGGACTGGAAAACGGGGACCTATGACCTGTACCGCGATACGGACGATCCGGCCGGCGCCTACACGATAGTCATGCGTTATGACGGTCAGACGACGGAATACGGATTGGAGCGGCTGGATGATGAAACCGCCGTGTTCACCCGCGGCGGCGAAAGATTTTTGTTTAAAAGCGTCCGGTATTAGGAGGGCTAATGACTTTTGATTTCGACGCTGTTTTGGATCGCCGCGGCAGCATGAGCCTGAAATACGACAGCGCGGTCAAGCGCGGCAAACCGGCGGATATTCTGCCTCTATGGGTCGCCGATATGGATTTTTCCACCGCCGACTGCGTCAAGGCGGCTCTGACCCGGGCCGTCCAATTCGGCGCCCTCGGCTATTCCGAGCCGGACGAATCTTTTCACGCCGCCCTGCGCGCCTGGTTCGCGCGCCGGCATGATTACGGCGTAGAAACAGAATGGCTGGTGCAGACGCCGGGGGTGGTGAGCGCGCTCTATACAGCGGTCAAGGCTCTGACGGAACCCGGCGACGCCGTTCTCATCCAGTCTCCCGTGTATTATCCCTTTACCGCCGCCATCCTCGACACGGGGCGGCGGCCGGTGACGAGCGAACTCGTCTTGAGCGAAGGCTATTACCAGATCGACTTTGACGATCTGACCGCGAAGATCCGGCGAGAAAAAGTAAAACTGTTCATCCTCTGCAGCCCCCACAACCCGGTGGGCCGCGTCTGGCGGCGCGCCGAGCTGGAACGGCTCGCGGCGATATGTCTGCGGCACGGCGTCGTGGTGGTGGCGGACGAGATCCATCAGGACTTCATCCTTGCCGAACGGCGGCACACCATGTTCGCCAAGCTGGGGCGGGAAACGGAGAACATCACCGTCACCTGTACCTCGCCCAGCAAGACTTTCAATCTGGCTGGGCTGCAATTATCGAATGTTTTTATCGCCAATAAGGCTCTGCGTAAGGCTTTTCGCGCCGAGGTCACGCTCGGCGGCTACAGCCAGCCGTCCCTTCCGGGGCTGGTCGCCTGCCGGGCGGCGTACACGGAAGAAGGCCAGGCCTGGCTGGAGGCCCTGCTCGCTTATTTGCGCGGCAATATGGCGCTTATCCGCGACTGGGCGGCCGCCTGGCCGGAGATCCGTTTCATAGAGCCGGAAGGGACTTACCTCGCTTGGTTTGACTGCCGGGGACTGGGCTATACCGCCGACGCCCTGACGGAAACCATTGAGCGCAAAGCCGGGCTCTGGCTTGACGACGGGCGCATATTCGGGCCGGGCGGCGAGGGTTTTCAGCGGCTGAACACCGCCTGCCCCCGCTCCGTGCTGACCGAAGCGCTGGAACGCTGGCGGAGCGCTTTTTAAGACGGAAAGGAAACTCATATGCAAAAGCAAATCGCGGCTGATTTGCCGGAATTAGTGCGCGCGATGGCGGAAAGCTATCGCGGACACGGAGATATCATCAATATCGAGGCAGTGAGCCAAATAAATAAAGACACCATCATCGAGATGATCGACACGTTCCAGATCCTCATGTTTCCGGGTTTTTTCGGCAAAAAACGCTTCAAAAGAGACGCGGCGGAATATTATATCGGCGAGTTACTGGAAGATATTTCCTATAACCTGAAAAAACAGATCACTCGCGCCCGGCTGAGCGGCGTCCCGGAAGAAACCGCGCGCCGGGAAGCGGAGACGGCGACAAATGAATTTCTCCTGCGCCTGCCCGCGATCCGCGCTCTGCTGGCGACGGACGTAGACGCTTCTTTTGACGGCGATC
The DNA here is from genome assembly GCA_031263945.1 of Gracilibacteraceae bacterium. GTDB lineage: Bacteria > Bacillota > Desulfitobacteriia > Desulfitobacteriales > Syntrophobotulaceae > JAIRRL01. The sequence continues at coordinate 7,685 of JAISEW010000138.1, forward strand.
CCGCCGCCTCCAGCAAGGAGGAGATCATTCTTTCCTATCCCAGCATTTACACCATCATGGTCAACCGCCTGGCCCACGAGCTGTATCTGCTGAAAGTGCCGCTCATCCCGCGCATGATGACGGAACACGCCCACAGCCGGACGGGCATCGACATGCACCCCGGCGCGACCCTCGGCCATCATTTTTTCATCGATCACGGCACGGGCATCGTGGTCGGCGAGACCACCGTCATCGGCAATAATGTAAAAATATACCAGGGAGTGACCCTCGGCGCCCTCTCCACCCGCGGCGGCCAGGCCCTGCGCCACGTCAAGCGCCACCCGACGATCGAAGACAATGTGACGATCTACTCCGGCGCCTCCATTTTCGGCGGCGAAACCGTTATCGGCGAGGGCTCGGTGATAGGCTCCAACGCCTTTATCACGCGCAGCGTCCCGCCCTGCACCAAAGTGAGCATCGTCAACCCGGAACACCGCTTCATCAGTGAAGCGGACTGCGGCGCTGATTTTTGAAGCCGGCGTCAATCCCCTCCCCGTCATTGCGAGGCGCTCACAGCGCCGCGGCAATCCATGTCCCATTGTCTCCCGAGAGACCCCTCCGCCGCTTCGCGGCACTGTTGGCAAGACCGCCTAAGCGCCTGTGGCGCAAGGCGCTCTAAGCCACGCTGCGGACTCGGCTATGCCGCTGAAGCGGCAGTCTCGTACCTGCACCTCCCCTTGCAGGGGAGGCAAGGGAAACATGAGCGTTCCCAGCCTCCCCTTTCAAGGGGAGGTGCCCGTAGGGCAGCGGCCCTGCGGGCGGAGGGGTTAAGTGAGAACCAGAAGTCCCCGGCGCCTGGATTACGGGCCGTCCCGGCTTGTCCCGGGATCCATCTTCCCCCGTCATTCTGGGCTTGTCCCAGAATCCATTTTCCCTTGGGACAAAACCTTCCTACCGCAGCACCCGCGAAAAAACCAGCGCCGCAATTAAAGCCGCGACGAACAAAAAAGCGACGACCTTTCCGAACTTCCCCCGGGGCTTTCCTTCCGCCACTGCCGCTTCCTCTGCTTTATCCAGTGCGTCAACCAAGCGCCGCGCCGCCGCGCCCCGCCAGCCGCCTTTCGGTTTTGAAAACTTTATCGGCCTGACCTTGGCGCGGAGTTTCGGCAGAGCGTCCACTTCGTTTTCGCGTTTGAAAAATTCCTCGTCATAGGTGAGCCGTTCCCCGCAGCCTGTGCAGTATTCCGCGTCGGCTGCGTTTTCCGTATAGCAGTTCTCACATCGCATGGTAAGTCCTCTCGCGCGGGAATCGCGCGCAAAGTATTCTATATTGTTAAATCATCAAATTTCCTTTCTATTTCCATCAAACATACTTGGAGTCAGAAAGATGATTTCAATTTCACCGTGTATCCCTCACCTCCGCAGCAGCATACATCGTCAAAGTTTTTATCCTATGTCTTACTGTTTATTTCTCTCCGCTATAAAATAAAACAGTCATAAAGATAATGATAGTATTCGAAAGTTGCGGTGACAGTGCCGACTCCCGTTTTCTCTCCAAGATTGCCGGACGCACCTGGAAAAGAGTTTATTTCAAATAAACAAAGTTGAAAATTCGCGTCCGAATTCTTTTCTATACCCACGTCCAAGCCCAGATCAAAAAAAGGTTGATTTAAAAATCTCTGGAAATAAGTTGGGAATTCCGCGCCGAGGCGCTCTAATTTTGTATAAATATTCCACCAAGCTTGGCCGTATTCCCATTGCAAAAATGTTTTTATCGGCAGAGAATAGCCTCCGGTATGAATGTTCGAGGTTATCTTGCCTACGCCGCCGATACGCGGATACATATCAAAATAATGTTCATTGCCGTTGCGCCGCTGCACCCGTATTCGCACGTCAAAGGGCTCTCCCCTCAAAGTACGACTGTTAACAACGGTTTGAGCTATATGATTTTTAAGAGGGTGTTGCCGAAAAAAATCTTGAAGTCTTGATACATCCACTTCCGACAAATCGTTGTTTGAAGATATAATATAGTTCCCTTTACGATTTTGTAATTTTTCGATTTTCACAATCCCTTTTCCTTGATTGCCACGATAACTTTTCACAATAATTTCATTTGCTCCGAATATTTCAAATGCGCCAATCACATCCGAACAACATGTCACTTCCAACGTAGGAACCATTAAATGAGAAAACTTGTTTTCGGAGGTGATTTTTCGGTACTGCTCCAATTTGTTCAAACCCAACTTATGGCGAGGTATATACGCATATTCCCCCAATTTTTTATAGCATTCAATGCTTTTACGCCCATAAGGGTAAATATGATTGTCGATCAACAGAGGAATTGTCGTAAGTTTCCTGATCGTTTTTCCGCTTTCAAAGAAAAGGGCATGGATGCATTCGCATTCGTCTTGAAAATCTTCCGGAGTAAAGAAAAACAAGTTTATGTCGTAGGACTGCGCCATATAAAGCATGGAATAGTATACGCCTTTTTTGTTTTGCGGCATACTTCCAAATAATATACCTACAGTAATCATATTTATGCCACTACTAGACTATTTTTTGGGCAGTTGACTGAGCAAATGCCGCATAGAACACATTTTTTACCACTGAATCCCCAGTTTTTCGCTGATTTGTCCACTGAAATTGCGGCTTGCGGGCATTTCCGTGCACAGCGGCCACAGAAAACACAGGAACTGTTCCACTCCAAACGGGTAGTTCGATTTTCTGTGCCACCTTGAACTGCCGCAATCGGGAAAAACGAACCTCCCGAATCAGCGGTATTGCCAGGAAAAGTCTTATCTGGCGCGAGCGAGTAGTTATCATCAATGAATTCCACATCTTTTGGATTTGTATAACTTCTGACACCGATAACGTTGATGCCGTCTGCTTTCGCCTGATCAATTATTCTGAGACTTAACTTCCGCATATTTGCCGTGAACGGCGCTAAGTGTGTTTTTTGATCATTAGATAAAGCAATTTGCACATTTGTGCTACCGATTTTTTTTACAATTTCATAAAATCCGTCGACATCTCGCTCGTTATCATTTATGCCCTCAACAAAAATATATTTGGCAACAAGCTTAGTTTTATCAAATGAATATTTATGCAAATTATCAACAACAACGGCAAAAGAATCTACACGTTTAACCGTTGCGAATGTTTCTCTGGTGCCTGCATCAAGCGACGTGGTAACCTGCTGAACCCTGCCGTTTGCCAAAAGCGTCGCGAAGTCCTCTTTGTAAATACTTAGATTTGACAAAAGATTGATTTTCCATTTGTTTTTCAACAAAATAGCAAGCATTTCATCGCAGCGTTGGTTGGCAAAAAATTCGCCGTTGGCAAGCTGTATTACAAATTCTTCTGTATCATACTCCGGAATCTCGTCAAGTTGTTTTATGACTTCATATGTTGTGAACCCGTCTGTTGTATCTGAGAGACGTTCCAAAGCCGACTCACAGAAACAATATATACAACGAAAATTACAAACGTCTTCCGGCTGATTTGAACCGAAATTAATAGTATCTAATCGGACTTCTTTTCGGAAAAAACCGTCAACCAACAAATGGCATTTCTCACAATCATTTTTTCGGCCTGCTTTTATATCTGCCATTAACTGTGCTGTATAGTTTTGCCAATGCGTTAATCTATCGCAAACCGAACCGGAGGTCTTTACTATTG
>JAISEW010000154.1 GCA_031263945.1 Gracilibacteraceae bacterium
GCCGGAGCCAGACTTTCCATGCCTTCGATCTCCGTGATCACCCTGGACAGGATGACGACGGTCAGATAAGCGGGATTGGACATCACCCGCGGATCGCGCGTGGCGTGGATCTCATCGCCGGCCGTCGCCAGCCGCATTTTGCCTTTGCGGTGGACCTGACCCGCGGAATCCACATAACCGCGCGGCAACTCAAAATCATAAACGGTTACAATCGACATCCTGCCCTCTCATACCGCTCCGGGCGGAACGGGCCGCGGCCCGCTCCGTCTCCCGCGGCGCTCGTCTTAGTTCGGTATGGTCAATTCCTCATAGGCGATCTCCACGGACTCGATCGCCACTTCGCTCGTGCTGGCGTTAAGATCAGGCCCCGTGTATTTCGATACCCAGGCGTCCTGAAGGATCCAGATCACCGCTGTCGCTCCGGTGGTCGTCGTAACTATGCTGCTCGGAGCGCCGGTCGTGATGTCGATCAGCTCTATCGTCACGTTATGACGCTGGGTCCCTTTTTCCCGCCGCTCGCTCACGCATTCGTTGATCCAGTCTTTGAAAGGCTGCGAGCGGGTGTAGCCCATTTTCAGCGTCAAATTGCCGTGTTTGACCAACCCCTGGATCTTGACCGGCGCGAGACTGTTGGCGTTGCCCTGCCGGAACTCGATGATATCGACTGAAGCGTCGATACCCGTTACTTCGTTAAAAGCGGCCACGCCGCTGACGCTGTCCACCGTGACCAGAAAATTCATCTTGGTCAGCGGATAATACAAAGATACCGAATTTTGGGTTTGTTCGTCTGCCATCAGGATACCCTCCTATCAATTCTAAATGAGGCCGCCCTCAAACCCCGCCGGATCATTCACCCTCGGCGGCGGCCTCCGCCTCCGAGGTGAACTGGGTCAGGCGGAAGATGACGAACTCCGCCGGTCTGGACGGCGCGATGCCGATATTGCAGATCAAACGGCCGTTCAGGATATCGTCCTGACTCATCGTGGTCGGCCCGATCTCCACAAAATAGGCTTCGGCGGAACCGGCGCCGGCCAGCATACCGCTGCGGTAAAGCGTTTCCAGGAAAGAACCGACTGTCAGCTGCACCCGCGCCCACAGCGAAGTGTTGTTCGGCTCAAACACCACCCAGTTAGTGGCGAGCCTGATGCTTTGTTCCACAAAGATGAAAAGACGGCGCACATTAACATATTTGAAAGCGGAGTTGGAACTCGCGGTGCGCGCGCCCCAGACGCGGATGCCCTGGCCCGGCAGAGCCCGGATCAGGTTGACCCCGGCGGGATTGAGGATGTCCTGCTCGCCGGCCGTATAATTGACCGACAGGCCGGTGCAGACGACGGTCTCATTGGCCGGGGCCTTGTGAACACCGCGGCTGACATCCGTGCGGGAAAACACGCCGGCCACCGCCCCGCTCGGCGGCATGAAGCCGGGTTTTTTGGCCTCCCGGTCAAAAACCTGGACCCAGGGGTGATAGAAAGCGGCGTAAGTGCTGTCGAGCAAATTGCGGTAATTGATGATTTCGCCGGTTTTTACCAGATCTTTAGGGACGTCCAGGATGGCGAAACAATTTTTCTCCCGTTCGCAGAAAGCCGCCAGCGAAGCGACGACTTCGGGGATCGTTATGCCCGGCGCGGCGATGAGACTGATGTCGTTACTGCCGGCAAAAGCCTGCAATCCGGTTCTCCGCCCCGGTCCGTCGTCCGTGCCGATGAAAGTGCCGGCGTTGACTTCCTGGATCGTGCCGTCACTGCCGCCGGCAAAGGCGATCGTGCCTTTGACCGCTCCGGCGCCGAAAATGGCGGAAACCGGGGCGGCGATCTCATCAAAAGCGTCAAGGGTGGCGACGACCAGCGAACTGGCCGCCAGTCTCTTGCCGAGATAAGCCGCCGACGCCTCATTCAGCGTCACGCCCGCGTAGTTCTCCGTCTCGGCCCCGCTGCGGACCGTCAGGTCCATTTCCACGGAGTAAACGAGAAGTTTCGGGATGATCGCGGCGTCGACGGGGCTTTTGCCGAACGGCTCCTCAAAAGTCACGACGTTTTCCGAGATGGAGACGATCCGGTTGACCTCGCCGGCAAATTCCACTATATCGCCTTCCCGGAATCCGGCCGCGGATTTAGCCGTGAAAACGGTCTCGCTTTCCGAGGCGATCAGCTGCAGTTTGCGTTTATTCGTGGTGATAAAACTGATTGTGATCTTGTTGCCCCATTTTCCCTCATTGGCCGCCCGGAGATGCAGGATCCCCTGCGAAGCCGCGGCGGTTTTGGCGTCCTCCGGAATGACGCGGCTGATGAAGCAGCGGGTGCCGCCGTTGACAAAAAACTGTTCCACCGCCAGCGGCAGATAGCGCAGTTCGCCGTGCGTGTACTCCGGCAAATAAGAACCGTACTGCCGCGTAAAATCGGCAAAATTGGTCACAAGTCCCGGCGCCCCGACTGTGGGGCCTTTGGCCGTCAGGCCGATAAATCCCGCCGTACTCGTTCCGACTCCCTCAATGGATCGCGGCGAAGAATCATATTCTTCCACATATACACCCGGAGAAAGATATTCTGGCATAATTCTCGCGATTCAGGCCCACGCCTGAACCATCCTCCCTTCACTGTAACAGTCAAATTAATACAGGACCTTGGTCTGCCCGGGGAAAACGATAGTGAGTGATCCGCCGTATGAACACAAAAGCTTCGCTTCGCTGGATAATCCCGGCGTTCCGGAAATCAGAGGGCCTTTGCCGCCTATCCAGGTCCCCACGGGCGCCGGGACGCAGGGCTGCGGCGTCAGAACTCCCAGCGCCGCCGCCGTGGCGGAAGCGACCAGCGGATTGGACACGGTGGTGCAAAGACCGCAAGGCGATACGGAAGCCAGCGGAACCGCGTCACTGATGGTGGCCGCCGGCATTCCTCCCGCTAAAACGCCGGCTTTGGCGGCTTTCAGCGTACCGGGCGCCGTACCGAACGAACAAACGTATGTCGCGCCGGAAACCACAGCAATTCCCATAAATTTCCTCCTTTCAGCCCTCTTCATTCCTGCTGTACCGCGCGTAAAAACTCATCCTGATCCCACGCGGCCGGTTTATTAAAATCCACCAAGGTGAATTTATCCGTTCCGTTCAGACGGACTCGCACGATCCAGCGGTCGCCGGCCGCGTTTCGCCGCACCCGGAGCAGATACTCCCCCTCCGGGCCGGCCAGCCCGGAGACGACGGGCGTCAGCGGCAGATTGACGGCCCCTTTGACCATCAGCGGCCGGTCTGTTTTCAATACATCGCCTGAGACGCGCGTTTCCACCGCGAAGGGGGTGTAGCGGGTTTCGGCGGTCTGGACGAGAGCGTAGAGAACGCGGTCAAACTCCAGGCGGTGCGGGTTGAAGACGGTCAGCCGCCGGCGGCGAACGTCATAATCTTTGACCAGACAGGCGCCGTCTCCCGGATTTACGGCGTCTATCGCGCCCAGACCCGGCAGGCGTCCTTCTATGGTGTGAAACAGCCCCTCGGTCTGCAAACTTTCCAGCGGGATCAATTCCAGACGGAGATCGGGCGGGCTGACGCCCGGCGTTTCCAGCCGCACGCGCCTGCGTACCGTCGCGTAACCGCGGGCGCGCGTCTCCAGATCGTAATCCCGTTCCAGCAGCGCCTGATCCGTATAGATGAAATAACCGTTTGCTTTGCGCTGCGGCGGTTTTTCCGTCCCGTCGACCAGAAAAGTCACGTCATTTTCAATGCCCCTGCCGTCCGTGGCGTCCGAAAGGCGCACCGCCAAAGCTAATTGATGTTTGATCACCGCAGGCACGCTTCGCCCCCCTTTCCGAATTATTCCAGGCTCTCGCCCCGCGCGGCGAGCGTAATGATCGCTTCGCGCACCGGCACTGTCTCTACGACGATTTCGCTGGAGAGAAAAACCGGGGCCGCTTTATAAAAGAGACTGATCTGGTACGGTTTACTGATCGCCGACCACACGCGCACTTTTTCCTCCAGCGCGATCTTGGAGGGGGTGAGGATGACCGGCGCTTCCTCATACTCCAGCCAGGATTGCAGCGTATTAGGGGAAACGGAGTTGCTGTCATTGAGGACCTGGGCCGCCCGGCCGATGATTTTTTGTATGTCGTGCGCTTTCAGGCCCATTTGGGAGGAACCGTTGATAAAAAGCATGTAATACAGGCTGTACGGCTTGGGCGCTTTTTTCAGGCGCATGCGCCCCGTCCGGATCGGGCCGGAGGCGATCTCCCCTTCCTCGCGGATATCATAGAGGTAGAGACCGAGAATATAGTCCACGTCCTGCTCCGCCGGCGAGGAAACATCGATATTGTTCGGCGAGGGGATCGGTTCCGGGCACATCCGCTCCCGCAACATCCGGACAATATAAGCGCTTATATCGGAAATAATCGGGTAATCAGCCAAAGCCGTCTCCTTTCCGCCCGCGGCTCAGTTGGTTCCGGCCGCGCGCAAAAGGCGGCTCAGCAGTTCGGCGGCGCAGTTATCCGTCTCCGCCGTGACTAAAAGCGCGTAGTCCGTGCCCGGCACCGGTTCGCTGCGCAGGCCGAAAGTCTCAAAAGTATAATCAACCGGCAGATACAACTCTTCCTGATATTTGGCCGGGAAAGCCATATAGGCCAAATCGTCCGCGCCGGGGCCCATGACGATCTCCGTCGAATAAACGGTAAAGAAATAGTAGTCGCCGCCGCGGGCCAGCGCTCCGCCGTTCAGGTTGCTGTTCCAGACATAGCGCATTTTCAGCTGCGCCGCGATTACGCGAGCGGGGATATAATATCGTCCATTTTCCTCCAAATTTTGGAAAACAAGGGGGTTGCCGGCTTCCATCTGCCGCTGAGCCTCCCCGCGCGCCGCGCCGGCCAGATCTTCATCCGCCAGCTCCGCGCCGCAGGCGGCCAGGGCCTGCACCAGCACAGCGCTTTGGGCCTCGGCGCTCAAAGCCGCCGGGCCGCCGCTTTCGCCGAGTACGCCGGCGTCAAAGGCGCGCACCCCGCCGCTGTCGCCGCTGAAATACATATCGGCGGTCTCCCTGGCCGCGGAAGCGGACAGTCCGCCGGCCGCCGCCTGGTTGTAAGCGTCCCGGTTATCCATGATCAGGCTTTCCGCCGCGCCGATGGCCGCGGCAAAATCCCCGCGCCCCTCCAGATCGCGCAGCCGCGTCATATCCGCCCGCAGATCTTCCAGCAAGGGGAAAACCGCGGCGTAATTGGCCGGAAGCAGCCCGCCCAGCACATCGATCGCCGCGAGTAAATCACTCATACTGCCTCCGTTCGCGCCCGCGCCGCCCGCGCCCGCGGCGCTCAGCTCGCTGATCAGGCTTTTGGCCGCCGCCGCTGACTCCGCCGCGGCCGCCGCCGCGGAAACACCCGCCGCGCCCCCCGCGCCGCCCGGCATATCCGCTATTTGGGCGTCAATATCCGCTATCCGCGCCTGGATCAACTGAGCGGCGGCCAGATCGTCATTATCCAGCGCGGAGAGCAGTTCCGTCCGCAAGGCGTCTTTTTGCGCCTGCAGCTTATCGGCTTCATTCCCTCCCATGAGCAATTCCACATTGCGCCGCAGACGGGTCAAAAAATCAATATGCGCGGCCAAGGAGGCGTCGGCGGCCTCGGCAAAGGCGTCGGCCGGGATCGCCGCCGCGTATTCCTCCGTCAGCGCCAGCCGGCCGTCCAAAAAAGCGAGCCCCCCTTCCCCGTCCAGCCGCAAAACGGCGGCGTTGATGAAAAACTCCAATTCGCTCCGGCTGACCGTCAAAAGGTTACGGGCCTTTTGCCTGATGCCGTTCAGCAGCGCCGCCGCCGAGTTCTGCGCCGCGGCCGCGGCATATTCCGCGTTCTCGCCGCCGGAGAGACCGGCGAGGTAAGCCGCCGCGGCCTCCGGCAGCAGACGCTCGTCGAGCAGGACCCGTTCGCCCGCCTGGTCCGCGATCCGGCTGTTTTGGATATTATCGAGCATGATGATTTGGGACACGTCAATATCGCAGTCGCCGTGACTGGCGCTTTCGGCGTCGGCAATCAGGCGGAGGCTGATCTCGTAGCGGGCCGCGGCCAGGATCGTCGCGCCGGCGGACAGCATTTGACCGCTGTGCAGATTATAAGAAGATGTAACATTGGAGAGACTGTCGTTGACCGCCGCCTGCAGATTGGAATCACTGGCGCCGCCGCTGGAATCTTCCGTGTCTTCATCCTCGCTCACCACGTCGACCACGCTTTGCAAGGCGATGGCTAAATTTTCCAGGGCTCCGTCCAAAATACTCATCACTTCCGCCCGGCGAGAGGCGTCAAGCGCCGCCATCACGCTCTGCACCGTATCCACGGCCGCCGGGTCGGCGTCATTGGCGGTCAGAACGTCCAAATAGGCCTGCAAGGCGGCCAGGCCGCCGTCAGCCGCCTGGGTGACGTCGTTCCGCACAGACGTCCGGAAAAACCCGGCGATCAGCTCTATGCTCTTTCGGCCGAAATCACTTCCGCTCTGCAGTTCCCGGGTCAGATCGTACTGCGTTTTGAGTGGCAGGAGTTCTTCCATGGACTCCAGGTCATACGGCGAGTAAATATCAAAGATGTTGACGGCGGTGTTCGCGCGCAGATCATAGGTGACGCCGTCCGATTTTGTGTGATGCGTCAGAAAAAGGGCGGCGATCTCGGCGCCACCGACCGGGACGCCGGCGGTCGTGATGTCGGTGAGGGAGGACGCCGCGGAAATGTTAAACCAAGCTCCGCCCGCCAGTTCGCTTTTGTAATACAGGCCGTCCTGCCCCGATTCCTCCGCGGATTGCCGGGCGACGTCATATAAGGTGTCGGTCAGAGCGCTGAGATGGATCAGGTGCGTACCGACGATCAAAGTCGAGTTTTCAATCCCGGCCGGATCGATATGGACGGCGGCGTCCTCATTCCAGACGGCGCCCGACGGCGCGACGCTCAGGAGGAGCAAACAGGCGATGACGAGCGAGATGCCGGCGATATTCTTGGTGGCGGCGTTTTTCAACGTATGATCCCCCTTTTCTCGCATCACTGTTCGGCCAGCAGAGTCAGCGACTTCGGCTCGAAGCGCGCGGTATAAAGCAAAGTCTGGTCCTGGCTGTAAAACTCCGCCCGCACGGAGGATAGATCCGACAGCAGCGCCAGATAACGGAACGGCAGAGTGACCGGCGCCGGCGCGGTGTTCAGCAGACTCGCTCCGTTCGCCGTCAGCCGGTAAAAGACCGCTTCCGGCTCCCGCGGCGTCAGCGTGATCTCCGTGCGATCCAGGCCGCCGCTCCGCTCCGTCCGAACGGCGTAAGTCCCTACCACGCGCGGCGCCGGCGCGGTCGGGGCCGCGCGGCCCTCTATCGGCAGCACGTCGCTGGGCACGGTCGTATCTATTTCACACTCGGCGACAAATTCGCCGGCGTAAAACAACCTGACTGTCAATCGTTTCGTGGCGCCGTAATCGAGGACCAGATGACGCAGCTCCCGCGCGATCGGGGTGCGCGCCCCGATCAGCGTTCCTTCATAAAGGATCTCAAACTCGTCTATTGACGGCTCATAATTGTCGGGGATCTGCACGCCGAAAGCAAAGACCATGTCGGCCACGTCGGAATAAATATGATATGTGGGCAAATCAAGCCGGCCGCCCTCGCCCAACCCCCCGATCCCTTCGCCCGCTTCCTCACTCTCGCCTTCGTCCGCCCAGCTGAGACCGCTCCGGCCCACGCCGGCGCTGAAACCCGTCTCCGTCATCAGCCGGCTGGCCCCGCCGCAAGTCAAACGGTCAAAATCGACCAGCAACTCATAGTAAGAAGCCAGCAGTTCGATCGCTTCCGCCTGCTGCTCTTCATAATCCGTCTGTTTGTCCTGCACTTCGGAAAATTCCGCCTTGCCAAGCCGGTTCAATTCCACGAGACGGTCCAGCGCGGTTTTTGTCTCCGCCACGGCGTCCAGCATTGATTCGGCGGAATTTCTGGCCGTCACGAGCGTTTCGTAAGAGGCGGCTATTTCCTTGCGCAAATCCCGTTCGGTCGTCTCCCGGTCCCGGAGCGCCGACAGATAATCAAGCGAGGCGGTGTAGAGCGCGTACATTTCATCCTGAATATAGCGGGCGCCGTCGATCTGCCCTTTCAGCCACTCGCGGGAAAAAGTAAAAAACAGGATGCGCTTGCGCCCCGCCCACGGAGCGTCAAAATCGCGCGTCATCGCGTCATAAGCCATCCGGAAAGCGGCGTTGTCTATATCCACGCCGTTGCGGGCCTGATTGAGAAAAGGCGAGATCGCGTTGACCTTGCCCCCGTATTGGCGGCGGAATAAAGACTCATACGAATTCAGGCTGATCCGAGCGATGGACTCCGCCATGCGCGCGGCAAAATAGCGATGGTCGTTTCGCAAAGTGTATTCCGTCAGCGGCTCCAGCTGTTCGCGCGTTATATTCAGAATTTTCAGTGGATTCTTGAACACATAGCCCGTGCTGACGTCCAGCCGGATCTGATCGCCCAATTCCTGCTTATCGGTTTCAAAAGCGCGCATATTCAAAGCCAGTTCCGCTTCCAGCGCCTTGACCGCTCCGGCGCCGGCGTCGATATCCGCCTGTTTGGCCTGCCCGAGCAGCAGGCGGTTCTGATTGCGCTCCAGAGAACTCCGGGCCGCAGCCAGCCGTTTTTCTGTAAAAGCGATTTTCTCCTGCCCGATATAAACGCGCGTAAAGAGTTTCTCCGCCCTCTGCCTGACTGTAAAGACCAGATCGTCTTTTTCATGCTGCAGCGTGTCGATCTCGATCTGCAAAATCAAAGGCGTCGCCGAAAGATCATATTCCAGCACCAGATCCAGCGGTTCCGGAAATTTGAAACTGAGCAGCGGCGACCAGCGGAAGGTGGCCATGTTTTTGGCCTTGATCCGCGCCCCTTCGACGGCTTCCGTATACTTGATCCGTTTCAAAATCAATTCGCTGTTCTTCTTTTTGATCGCGGTATCAGCCGCCAAAGCGAGGTTCTGCGCCTGTTCCGCGACGAGAATCTTCGGCGGCGCGGCCGCCTCCGCCGCACTGGGCGGATACAGCGGCATGAGCGTTAAAAAGCTCAGAAGCAAAGCGGCGGCGACCGTATTTCTCACGCGCACAAATATCCCCCCTTTCCCTTACTCGGCGCTGTAGAACAGGAATCCCGGCGCTGTGCCGGACTCGCAGTAAAAAGTGTAGACAAAACCGTCGCTCGGGAAAACGTAGATATACATCCGCCGATTCTCATCATAGGAATCGACCGAGTACACATCCTCAAAACCGGGCCGAGTTTCCATGGCGACCGGGGCCAAAGCGTCCTGCTCCGACTGATTCAGCGCCACGGCGTCCGGCAAAGTCAGCCAGGTTTCGCCGAGATAAGCCGGCGCGCCTAAAACGGCTTTGATATCGCTGATCGCGCTTAGTTCCGCGCCGCCCTTGACAAAAGTATCAGTCAGAACATAGACCCTCCCGATCTTCCATTCCTCATCCAATGACTGTTCGCCGCTCAACGACTCATACACCGCGTTTATATCGCTCATATGGACCGCGTATTCATCCGCTCCGTTATAGGAAACAACACGGCCGCTGTACATCGCCGTCGCTGCCGCCGTCGTTTTGCCGATAAATTCCTCGAAAACGATCCGGCCCATCTGGAAATTTCCGGAAAAAACTAAATTGCCGCCGGCGTTATAGAGCGCGCCCGCGCCCTGCCGGCTGCCGCCGGCAAACTCGCCCTCGTATTCTACCGTGCCCTCCGGCCGGTAGTAAGCTCCGCCGCCCTGAAAAAGGTTTTGGGAAAACATCCCCTTGTACCGGACCGCCCCGCCCGGATAATAGGTTTCGCCCTGCCCTTCATACATGCTGTTCTTGAACTCGCCGACATACATGAGCCCGCCGTCCGGATCATAGAGCGTCCCGGGCCCGTTGGCCCGGCCCTTGCCGACCATGCCCACAAAAGCCGTCCGATCCGCCGCGTCAAGGATCCGCGCCTCGCCGCTGTAAAATTTGAGCGCCAGCGACTTGTAGCGATAAGTAGGCGCCGCGCCGCCTCCCTCCCCTTCCCGCGGCGAAAGCGGCGACATGGCGTACACATACCAGACGGCCATTACCCCGACGATCACGATGGCGGCAAAGGCGAGACGCTTGCTGACCAGCCATCGGAGCATCCCGTAATAATCGTTCTTGTGCCGCGGCTTGAAGTCGAACAGCCGCGTAAAGAAAGCGCGCAGCGTCTGGACACCTTTGGTGCGCCAGAATGTCGGGCTGAGCCAGTAGCGCGCCTTGGTCCATAAAGACACAAAGCGGGCGCGCAGCGTATTGATTATGATTGAGAAGAACTGGTTCACGGTTCGCGTTTTCCTCCGCGGCGGTTACTGGAATCCTACTGTTCCATGCCGAAAATACTGTAATTTATCGTGGAAAAATCCGTCCGGTTAAACAGGCGTTCACAGGAGAAAATATACCATTTGGCTACCCCGTCTCCCGGACAGTTCTTGAATATCTCCGAAAAAAGATTGCGCGCCAGGTAGAAATCATTCGTATAATAAAAGCGGATCGCCTGCTGGAATTTTTGGTTATACTGCTCGCGCAGATTCCTCTCGCTTTCGCGGTAGACATCCAGCACCTCGTACAGCTTGATATTATGCTGTTCATCCGAGGAGGCGACGTAACCGATATACCGCGTGGAAACGCTGTCTGTCAGAGTTTCCGCACACCCCTCCGTCACCAGCAGTTTGACGCCCAGACCGGCGAGTTTGGCCGACATCTTAGCCAGAAGTCCCAGTTCATATGACGACATAAAACTGATGGCCCTGTTTTCCTGTCCCGATACGCCGTATTCATAGCCGGCGTGATGCAAAAGCAGCATAAATTCCGGCTGGGGCTCGCCTCGGGCCGCTTCGGCGGACTCCGTGGCCAGCCTGACGCCCATGCGCACGCCGTCTGTGGCGCCGGCCGGAAAAAGCAGGCGGAAATCTGTCAGCGAAAACCAGGTGGAAAGAAAGACGGCGCTGCCCGACGCCGCGGTGTAAATATGCCGGAACGCGGTAAAAACAAACTCCAGAAAACGGCGGTGACTCTCGCCGAAGCGTTTGGAAGCGCCGCGCGGCATCGTGGTCACCAGGCCGACCACACCACTGCCCGCCGCGACGTCCCCGTATTCGATCTCCATCAAATTCGCGCGGCTCAGCAGACGATCCAGATCCTGGGGCATGAAGCGGCGATAACTGTTCATGGCGGAATTCATCTCATACCCGCGAATGGAAAGCGACAGACAGATTTCCTGCATCGCCAGCTGAACGCGGCCGACTTCGCCAAACGCGACGTGAATGCCGTCGTCCCAAACCAGACGGGCGGCGACGTCACTCATCTGGCGCGGCAAACGCCGGAGCGGACTCAGCCAGTATATGGTCAAAATCAGGCAGATGAGGTAAAACCCCA
>JAISEW010000244.1 GCA_031263945.1 Gracilibacteraceae bacterium
CCGGCTAAAGCCCGCCGCGCCGCCTCCGCTCCGCAGCCGCTTTCCAGTCCCCAGGCCCAGGCGGCCAAAGCGTTATAAACGCTGAAACGGCCGGGGACCGGGCAAAAAACTTCTTCCGCCGCCAAACCCCGCCGGACGGTAAAACGAACGCCGTCCGCCGTTTGCCTGATATTCACGGCCCGGTAATCCGCGGCGGGATCGTCCAGACCGTAAGTCGCCAGCCGGCAAGGGGTCAAAGCCGCCAGACGGCGGCCGGCTTCATCATCCGTATTCAGCAGGGCAAAACCGGCCGGCGCCGTCAAAGAAGCAAACAGCTCCGCTTTCGCCGCTAAATAGCGTTCCATCGTGCCGTGATAGTCGAGATGATCCTGAGTCAGATTCGTGAACACGGCGGCGGCAAAACGGCAGCCGCCCAGCCGCCCCAGATCCAGCCCCTGCGAAGACACCTCCATGGCGACTTCCCGGACGCCGGCCTCCGCCATTTGCGCCAAAAGGCTCTGCAGTTCCGCGGCTTCCGGTGTCGTATGCGCGGTAGGCTTGGTTTGGCCGCCGAAACGCGCCCCCAATGTTCCGATCGACCCGGCCGGCCGACCGGCGGCCAGAGCGACGCGCTCGATCAGATGTACGACCGTCGTCTTGCCGTTGGTGCCGGTCACGCCGCTCAGGCGCAGTTTCTCCCCCGGATGCCCGAAAAAGGCCGCCGCCACCAAACCCGCCGCCTGCCGCACGTCGGGTACGACGATCTGCGGCGCCGGCAGGTCCAGCGGCCGGGAAGTCAAAAGCGCCGCCGCCCCTCGCGCGAGGGCCGCCGCGGCAAAATCATGCCCGTCGACGTGAAAGCCGGGCACGCAGATAAAAAGGTCGCCCGCGGCCACGCGGCGGGAATCAGCTTGGAGACCGGTTATCCAAGCCTCGCCCCTCCGGACGGCGCCGGGCGCGCTCATCGCCAGTTCAGCCAGATTTTTCCTTTCACCCGCGCGCATAAGCAAAAAAACCGGTGAACAGTCTAAGCATTCCGCCGACAGGCCCGCTGACCGCCGCCGTTTCCGGCGCGGCTTCCGGCAGGGCCGCTTCCTCATCCGGCACGGACGCCGTCTCAGGCGCGGTAAACAGGACGTCGTCGATATACATCTTATTGACCGGCCGCACCATGCCCAGATCGAGAGCCGCCTGCTCAATGCGTTCCACCGAACTGAGCTGATTTATCTCGATTTGCAACAGCTCGTTCGTTTCGCGCAACCGATCCAGCGATTCGCTTAATTCACTGGTTTGTCTTTCGATATAAACAGTTTTCGCTGATATTGCGCCGGCGGTGAAACTCACCGCCAAAAGCGCAATGACGTAGCACAAAAGAGCCACCGATGATCCGACTGCCCGGCGGCGAGGCTTTCGGCGAACATACGGCGCGGCGCCGCGTCCCGCTTCGGATCCCCCTTTATATTCGTTTTTGCCGGCGTTAACGGCTTCCTTAGGAAAATCGTATTCTTTTTCCATTAAGCGCGCGTTGCTCCGCGCCACACTCATTTTGATCCCCCCTGTTCTCTCGCGTTTTTTACCGCGCTCCGCAATTTCGCGCTGCGCGCCCGCGGGTTAGCCGCTATTTCCTCGGCGCTCGGCCGCACAGGTTTCTTGTCGCTGCGAGCCAGACTGACCGCGCCGCAAGCGCATATCGGCAGATCCGGCGGACAAACGCAGCGGCCTCTCCATTCGGCAAAACGCTGCTTGACGATCCTGTCTTCCAAAGAGTGAAAAGTGACGACGGCCAGACGCCCGCCTTCGGTGAGCAGGCGAAGCGACTGCTCCAGCACGGATTCCAGGGCGGCCAGTTCGTCGTTGACCGCGATCCGCAGCGCCTGAAAAGAGCGTTTGGCCGGATGCGGTCCGGTGCGGCGCGCGGGAGCCGGAATGGCTTCTTTGATCAATTCCGCCAGCCGGCCGGTCGTTAAAATCGGTTCGGACAGCCGCGCCGCCGTTATGTGAGCGGCTATGCGCCCGGCCCATTTTTCCTCGCCGTAGAAACTGATGACGCCGCGCAGTTTTTCCCGCGGCCATTCGTTGACGATAACGCGGGCGGTGAGACTTTGCCCGCGGTCCATCCGCATATCCAGCGGCGCGTCCTGATTGTAGCTGAAACCGCGTTCCGCGTCGTCCAGCTGTGGAGAGGAAACGCCCAGATCCAGCATGATCCCGTCTGCGGCGCCTACCCCCGCTCCCGCCAGAAGCGTTTCCAGCTCGGCAAAATCCCCCCGCAATAAGGTCACGCGCCGGTCGGCGGCAAAGCGCCCCCGACAGTGGGCTATGGCCGCTTCGTCCTTGTCCAGCCCTACCAAACGGCCGGCGGGAGCCAGTTCCCGCAGGAGCAAGGCGCTGTGACCGCCGCCGCCCAAAGTGGCGTCCACATAAACGCCGTCCCGGCGGCCCAAAACGGCGCGGACCACCTCCGGCCCCAAAACGCTGGTATGCGCGAAACGCGGCGCCTCCGTCATGTCTTAGAGCTTGACGTCAAAATCTTTGGCCAGTTCTTCAAACTCGCCCTGCTCGACATTGTAAATATCCCATCGCTCTTTGTCCCATATTTCCACATGTGTCCCCGCGCCAGCCACCACGACGTCTTTTTGCAGATTGGCGATACTGCGCAAATGCGGCGGCAAAGTCACCCGTCCCTGGGCGTTCATCTCGCAGTCGGATACGCTGGCCATCATCAGGCGCACAAAACCGCGCTCCTTGGGCCTCGTGGTCGCCAGACCGCTTAATTGCGATTCTATTTCCTCCCATTTGGCGCAGGAATACAGAGACACGCATTTGTCCATCCCGCGCACCGCGTAAAACTGGCTGCCCAATTCCTCGCGATACTTCACGGGGATGACGATCCGCCCCTTGTCGTCTATGGAATGAAAATAGTTCCCGCCGAACATCCTCCTGCCACTTTCCGCCACTTTGCGCCATAAAAAGTCACTAAGTGCCACCAACCTCCACCGGGAACATTCGCGATGGATCCTGTGATTCCTGCCGCGGCGAAAAAAATACAAAAAAAAATTTCCAGAAACTTTTGCCGGCTTACGTCAGTCTAAATATGTAACTTTCGATTTAAATTTTAAGAAGAGGTCACAATATAATGAAAAAACGGAATATACCGCTTATTCTCACACTTGTCTTCCTGACGGCTGTGATGTTTCCTGCCGCGGCTTTTGCCTACGAGACAAATATTAATTACTACTATTATAAATTTGATGAAAATTCGCAAACCTGGACGACCAGCCTGATTGAAAAAAACCGGTTTGACATCGGGAATGGGATCCCGTCCACGGTATCTTACGCGGATTTCGAGGGATATTTGCCCTACGCGCATACCAAAATTCCCCAATACCAGAATTACAACAGTAAAGCTGTTTTTTCAAAGGATAGTTTTAATGTTTCACCGCATTACGCCAATACGTTTAACGATTTTTACGCCGCTTTTATAAGTAAAGGCGGATATGAAGTCAAATCTAAAGACGACTATTACGGATATTTCGGCGATGGGATCAATATCTGTTATTATCCGAAACCTTACGCCGTCGTTGATTATTACCGAGTAGACGGCGCGGGCCGCACTGCTTTAGGTGATCCGGTCGTCGTGTACGCCAATGACAATGATACGACGGTTTTCGTAGATCTGGCATTGAGACAGCCAAGCGGTTACGGCAGCGGCCAGATCGTATCCGGATTCCCGGCGAAGTTCGATTACCAGAACATTAATAACCCGAATAAATATCAAGCCTTAGACCACATAGAGGTCTGCTATTACCAGAACCAGCCGGGGCCGGGATCAGGGTCGGGATCGGAAGACAGAGGCGCGTCTTTTGTGGTGAAATATTATAAGGACAGCCTGAGCGGGACCCCGATACACACGGAGACCCGTTCCATCACTCCGGGCAGCACCGTGACCGCCGGCGCCATCGAGCTTGACCTCCATCGGCCCGCCGGTTACGGTCCCGGGACGCTGCAGGACAGTCTGCCGGCCGTGGCCCAGCAGGACGGCCTGACCGTCCGGGTCCTGTATCTGCAAGCCGGGAGTCCCGGCCCCTCGGGACCTTCGGGTTCAGGTACGCCGGGTACGCCAAGCGCGCCGGGAACTCCCGGTACACCAAGTACGCCTGGCGTCCCGAGTACCTCAAGCACTCCGCCCACACACAGCGTGCCGGATAATTCCTCGCCGACCGGCAATCCCAAAACCGGCGCCGCAGCCGCCACCGGGATGGGAGCGCTCATTTTCCTGGGTCTGCTGGCCCTGCGCCTGAAAATAAAATAAGACTTCTGTACGCGCTACTCGTCAAACCACCAACCTCGCCTTGCTGCCGCCGGTGGATTCTTTTGTTACGACGATCTGTTTTTCTATCTTTTCATCAAGCCCGGTAACGTGCGATATGAGGCCGACCAACCGGTTCGCCTGGGAAATGGTTATCAGAGCTTGCATGGATTGCGCCAGCCTCGTATCGTCCAAAGAGTCGAAACCCTCGTCGACAAACATTGAGTCTAGGCGGATACCGCCGGCATTGCTCTGGATCTCCTCCGACAGACCGAGGGCCAGCGATAATGAGGCGATAAACGACTCGCCGCCGGACAGGGTTCGCGCGTCGCGTTCCGAGCCGTTATAGTGGTCGATAATATTCAGATCCAACCCGCTCTGGCTTCGTTTGCCGGAGGAATCGCGCCGTTTGAGCTCAAACTGCGCGCCGGACATTTGCAGGAGGCGGTAGTTGGCTCTGGCGACTATTCGGTCAAAATACGCCGTCTGGATATAAGTTTCCAGTTTGATTTTCTCTTTTCCGGACACCTCCCCGTTGGCGGCGTCGGACAATTCCTTCACCCATTGATAACGCTCCTCGATTTCCGCCAGCCGCGCCGCCGCTTCCTTGATCTTATTCAGAGCGGTTTTGTTCGTGGATTTGCGCGTGTCAATTTGGCGATTTTTCGCGTTCAGCTCCCTTTGCAGCCCCTCTTCTATTTCCAAATTTTTCCTTATAGCATCCAAGTCGAGGGGCTTTTCGCCGGTGATGCCCGTCTTCAAGGTTTCGATTTCCTTATTTGTCCCCGCGACCGCTGTTTTTGCCGTGTCCAAGGCGGATCGCGCCGCGGCCAGCGCGTCTTCCCCGGCTTTCTGTTTTGCTTTGAGGGCGGAGATCTCTTTTTCCGCTTCAACTTTGCTCTGGAATCTCAATTCCGCTGCCAGTTTATCCCGATTTTCCGCAGCGGCTTTAATCGTCGCCATAAACGCGGCGAGCTGTTCCCGGCGCTTCGTTACGTTTTCCGCTGTTTCTGCCAGTTTTCGCTCATTTTCCGGAATAGCTTTATCAAGTTCGCCTTTTCGCCTTACTTTCTTTTCTTGTTCGG
>JAISEW010000258.1 GCA_031263945.1 Gracilibacteraceae bacterium
TTGACGAACGGCTGACGCGCAATCAGGACTATGAGCTGAATTACCGCATCCGCCGCCAGGGCGGGAAGATATATCTGGCCAACGCCATAAAACTCACGTATTACAGCCGTTCGTCCATAGGAGCGATCGCCCGCAACGCTTTTGGCAACGGCAAATGGAATATCATCACCTCGTTTCTCTGCCCGGGGGCGATGAGCCTGCGCCATTATATCCCGCTGGTTTTTGTCCTTTCCCTGTTCGCCCTCCCCCTCGCCGCCCTCCTCCTCGGCCCTTTTTTCCTCTGGGCGCTGGCGGCGGAGCTGGCGCTGTATTTTCTCCTAGATTTCGGCTTCGCCTGGGGAGCGTCCCGCCGGGTCCCACCGCCGTCGGGGGGATCTCCGGCGCCCGCGTATTTTTTGGCGCTGCTCTTTTTATTCCCGTTATTCCACATCTGCTACGGCTGCGGCTCGGCGGCCGGGTTTTTGAAAAAGGGAAACACGAACAAGACAAAGAATGATTGACAGAGGTGCCAAAACTAAACCCCGTCATGCGCCCGTATCGTCTCTGCCAGCGATTCGCCGCCGCGCCTTGCGCTTGTCACACGCATAGTAACAAACGTGACGGCGAACACAAGAGCGATGCTGACGACTGCGCCCGCCCACGGGAAAACAAAATTAAACTGCTCCGTCTGCGAGAAAATCTTATAAATGCAGACGGCGGCCGCCGAGCCAGTCACAAGCCCATAGACGAACGATTTTGCGGCGTATATCACACATTCCAGATTCAGCATACGCCGCAGTCCTCCCCGCGTCATGCCCGCGCTTCGCAGGACGGCGAACTCGCGGGAGCGGGAGCGCATATTCGCCGAGATAACGCTGATGACGCTGGTCAGGGCGATGAGGGCCAGAAGTCCGACAAAGGCATAAATAAATACTGTTACAAATCGGAATATCGCCATCTGGGAAGCGGTGTGCGCGGCGACGTCAACCGTGTCGATCACGAACGCGTCCGGCAATTCTTCGGTCAGCAACTCATTGGCATATTTTGTAAATCCTGCCGGATCCGCCGCGTCAACATACCAGTAAACGGGGCTGACGTCCAATTCCGGCACAAGTATGAGCAAACCGCCAAAACCGTTGAGAAACCGCTCGGGTAGATCACGGGCTTCTCCGGCCAGCGAAATCTCCTTTTCATAGCCATTCTCATCACGAACAGTCAGCGTCGTTTTCTTGAAGTTGAACGGCGTGTACTCGTAGCTTTCGTTATTGTAATTCGTCCTGACCCGGTTCAGCAGGATCGCCTCGCCCGGGACCGCTCCCGCTTGGGAAATGAGGTCGTTATAAGTCGCACTGTCCGCGACGACGTACTCGACCGCTACGCTTTCAATTTCCGCCTCCGCGTGCCACCGGGCATATTGTTTTTTGAACTCGCCGGTCATCATGTCTTCGGGGATAACGGTCTCAGGATATCGTTTCTCTGTTCTGCTGTATCCCTGAAAATATACGGCGGTGGCGTCATATTCCTCAAGCCGCGCCGTCAGGTCCATTAGCCGCTCATAGGGCAAGGGTTCCTCTACCGACAAAAAAGTGGCGCGCGCGGTTATCCTCAAGTCTGAAAACCCGGTATCCAGCGTTTGCAAAAATGAATATGAAAATTCTCCGCAGGCGATGAAAAGCATAACGCTGACCGTGAGGGCGGCAACTGTGGCGCGGTACGCCCGCTTGCTGCGTTTCATTGATTTTTCCGCCAGTGTCCCCTCAAAGCCGAACAGCTTGTTTATCAGTTTTGACGATCGGAGTGTCCGCGCTCTGACCCTGACTTCGCCCGTCTGGCGAATCGCTTCGATCGCGGGGATCCTCGCGGCTTTACGCGCGGGAAAATACGCTGACAGCAGTACCGCCGCAAACGCAAAAACCGCGGCGGCAATCAAGACGACCGGGGCGGCGGTAAACCCGAACTTAAAGCTCCCCTCGGCTGACTGCGAAACCGCCGTTATCACCGCGTTAGCGCCGGTCAATACCGCGGCTTCCAATCCCAGACCGGCGGCTATGCCAACCGGGATACCGGCGGCGGAAAGTATAAGCCCTTCTTTCAGCACGATCTCCATGATATGCCGCCTTGTCCCGCCGGCGCTTTTCAGCAAACCGAACTGGCGCGTCCGCTCGCCCGCCGACACCTCAAAAGCGTTCGATATGACCACCGCCGACATGGCGATGACGATTGCCGCAAGTATCGCCGCGATCCCGTAAAACTGCCTGGCGACGCGGTCGTCGCCATAGCCTTCAAGTCCGAGAAGCTCATCATTGAATTTGTGATGGTGCGCCTTGTAATCCCACCCTTGCCGCTCGCAAATTTCCGCAAGCTGCGCCTCTATGTTCCGGCTGGCGCGCGCGAGACGGAATTCCAATTGATACCACAAAGTCTTGTCGGGATTTGTTTGCTCATATATCATATACGCACCTATCGCTTCATCCGCGGCAAAGGATTCCGCCTCCGATCTGCTGAGGAACGGCTGCAAGTGAATGTGCCAGTCGCCGTTTTCCCGCACTGTTTGGTTATATATCCCAATTCGTGCGCTCTCAGCAAAGCCGAATACAGCGGTGATCATCATCGCGGCGGCGACCACGCCGATGAGCGTCCAGACCGTGCGGGCGCGGTTACCTTTGATGTGCGTCCACGCGAGTCTGGTCGTCAGTTTAATATCGCTCAACTCCTGACCCGCTCGTCGCGCAGGATCTGTCCGTCGCCGACAGTGATGATTCGATCGGCTTGCAGGGCGATACTCTCATCATGGGTGATAATGATAAGTGTCTGCTTATACCTCTTGTTGGAAAGCTTCAAAAGGTCGATGATCTCCCTGCCGGATCTGCTGTCCAGGTTGCCCGTGGGCTCGTCAGCGAGGATGAGCGCCGGGTCGTTGATAAGCGCCCGCCCGATGGAAACGCGCTGCTGCTGCCCGCCGGAGAGTTCGTTCGGCAGATGCCGGGCGCGGCCTGTAAGTCCGATGGTTTCAAGGATCGCGCGAAGTTTTTCCTCATCCGGTTTACGATTGTCCAAGAGACGCGGGAGCATAATGTTTTCCTCGGCGGTCAGCGTCGGAATGAGGTTGTAGAACTGATAGACGATGCCGATGTTGCGGCGGCGGAAGATGGCAAGCTCACTCTCATTCAGCTTGAAAATTTCGCCGCCGTCCACGATGACGCTGCCGGAGGTCGGACGGTCAACGCCGCCGATAAGGTGCATAAGCGTGGACTTGCCGGAGCCGGACGCGCCGACAATGGCGACGAATTCGCCTTTTTCCACGCTGAAATTTACGCCGCCCAGAGCCGTGACGGCGGCGTCGCCTTTGCCGTAGGTTTTAACCAAGTCGTTGACTTGAAGAATAGCCATCGGAACAACCTCCTGAAATTTCATAATGGCTATCATATCATATCAGCCCCGAGTGACTTTTCGGTGACTATTTCGCCGAGAAAAGTGACAGTTTAGTCATCAGCGGTAAAATTTCAGCGTAAACGCCGCACCGCCGTTCTCGCCGCCGCCCGCCTGTATGTCGCCGCTTTGACCGCGCATAACGGCCAATGCCAGTGGCAGACCGATCCCGTAGCCTTTTTCGCTCCGCGAGCCTTCGAATCTCCGGAAAAGCCTGGCGGTTTCAGACGCGGATAATCCCTTGCCGCAGTCGGTGACAGCTATCCAGACGCATATGGGATCCTCGCCTGATTCAACGCGTATCTCGCCGCCATCAGGCGAATACTCAGACGCGTTTTTTATGACGTTTGACAGGGCTTCCGCCGTCCAGCGCCTGTCGCAGAAAATCCGCGCTTCGCCTGCCGTGACCGCGACGCGCTGGTTCTTAACGTCAAGCAGGATTTGCAGCGGTTCAAGCGCCAGAGCGATCAACTCGGAAGCGTCCGTCCACTCACGCGCAAACGCCACGGCGCCCGCGTCAAGCTTCGCCAGCTTCAAAAGCGCGGACGCGAGCCATTCCATGCGGGTCAGCCCCGTCCTGATATTGGCGATAAACTCATCCTGCCTGTCAGGCGGCGCGGTTTCCAGCAGATCCGCCATCAGAAGCATCGAGGCCAGCGGGCTTTTCAACTGGTGGGAGATGTCCGCCAGCGTATCTTTCAGACGGTCACGTTCATGCCGGAGCGCGTCGACTTGTTCATTTTTCAGGCTGGCGAGTGTATGTACGTCATTTTTAAGTATGGAAAACACTCCTTCGCGGTTGTCCCGCAGGTCGACGTCACGCCCGTCCACGATACGCCTTATGTCGGCGGAGAGCTTGATGATCTCGCTTTTCTTAATCCACACGGTAGCCAACCCCCCGCACGGTTTCTATATTCGCGGCGTCCCCAAGTTTTTCCCGCAAGCGTTTGATGTAGACGGTCAGCGTGTTATCCTCGACAAAGTTACCCGCTGCGTCCCAGATGTGTTCCAGTATCTGAGCGCGGGAAAGAGTCCGCCCTTTGTTTTGGGCGAAAGTTAGAAGCAGGCGGTATTCAAGGGCGGTCAGGTCGAGCGTCGTTTCACCGGCGTATGCTTTGCCCGCCGCTGTGTCGACGGATACGCCGCCAAGCGTGACTATCGCGTTATGCCGCTCGCCGGTCTGTGTGCCTAAGGTGCGCTTTACCCTCGCGAGCAGTTCCCGCAAGCGGAACGGTTTTGTGATATAGTCGTCCGCGCCGCCCTCCAAGGCGCGAACGACGCTGCCCTCGTCGTCCACGACGGTCAGGAAGATAACCGCGGTATCCGTGCCGGCAAGAGCTTCCCGCACGTCGAAGCCCGTGCCGTCCGGCAGCTGCATATCAAGTATGGAAAGGTCGAAGCGTTCGCTGATTATGGCGGCCCGCGCTTCATGGACGCGGCTGCCGCGCGTGACGGCATACCCTTCCTGTTCAAGGGCGTAAACCAGACCGGACGCTATCATGGCGTCGTCCTCGACAAGCAGGATTTTGTACGGCTTTTTTGGATCCTGGGAGGGATCTGGGATCCCAAGCTTACCGCCCCATTCGTCTCTATTCATCACGCACGCTATTCTCCGTCCGTCATATGAGTGGGTTTAGATTAGAGGTGTCCTTTATATATTTTATTTTATCATGTCCGCCTGCCGGATACAAGGGGACATATTTCCGAAAAAATCCCATTGACAAGACGAAAACTTTATATTATTATTCATATAAGGAAGTATCGACAAATAAACTATCACATAAATCAAGTCGGGGGGTAGGTTTGATAATATGGTTTGGAAATGTCTTTTATTACAGGTAGTTTCTTTTAGTTGTTACCCGCTCGGATATGTTTTGGGTGATTATTTCCATTTGCCTGCTATGGAATATTATCATTTTAACGCGTACATTTTATTTGTTCATGCAATAGCCATTGTGATTTCCTTTATCGGGTTTAAGATCGTATTTTCCACCGCGGAAGCGGGGAAGATGAGAGCAACCGTTGGCTGTACCGTTGTGTTTTATTTATGGGGATATTACGGAGCGGGCTGGTACTTGATATGGGCGCTGTCGGCCTATATTATATTAATAGTGTCTAATTTTTTTCAAGTTATCTCGTAAGAAAACGGAGAAATAGGCGCTCAGAGAAAAACCGGCCCGTGAACGAAGTGGTCCGGCTTTTCTCTGTTTCGATTTTTCCGGCGGGCTCTAAATAAGCAGCAGGGCGATTTGAGGGATGAAGGTGATGAGCAAAAGTCCGACTACATAGATGAGGATAAAAGGCAGGAGTTTAGGCACTATTTTTTGCACGGGCACGTCGCTGATCATGGAGGCGGTGAATAAACAGACGCCAAACGGCGGCGTCAGACAGCCGATATTGATATTGATGATGACCATGATGCCGAAGTGGACGGGATGGATGCCCAGCATGACCGCCAGCGGGGCCAGAAGGGGGGCGGTAATGATGATGATGGCGCTGCTTTCCATAAACATGCCGGCGATCAGCAGCACGACGTTTACCAGAATAAGGATGATGTATTTGTTGGTGGTGAAGGCTTCGATGGCGGCGAAAGCCATGGCCGGCACCTGTTCCGCGGCGATGATCCAGCCGAAAAGCGTGGCGTAGGCGATAATATACAGAATACAGGCCGAGGTGGTCGCCCCTTTGCGCAAGGTCTCCAAAAGGCTGCGCGGCGTCAGCTCCTTGTAGACAAAGGCGCCGATCAAAATCGCGTAAACGATGGAGATGATCGCGGCTTCCGTGGGGGTGAATTTTCCGGAAAAAATGCCGCCTAGGATGATGACAGGCGCGCCAAAGGCCAGCAGGGCTTCTTTGGTGACTTTGAGCGCTTCTTGGCGGGTATACTTTGTGCCGGATCCCATATAACCGTTTTTTTTGCCAAAATAATAACAGAGCGAGCCGGCCAGGCATCCCATCAATATGCCGGTCGGTATGCCGGCTTTGAACATATTGGTGATCGATACGCCGGTGGTGGAGCCGTAGACGACCATGCCCAGACTGGGCGGGATGATCGCGCCGAGAATACCGCCGGTCGCCGCCACCGCCGCCGCGTAGGCCTTCTCGTAGTTGCGTTTTGCCATCTCCGGCAGCATGATGCCGCCGACAGCCGCCGTAGTCGCCACGTTGGAGCCGGAAATGGCGCCGAAAACCATGCAGGTGAGAATGGTCACAATGCTGAGACCGCCGGCGATCCGGCTCACCGCCATATCGCAGAAGCGCACGAGCCGGCGGGCCAAACCGCCCCGGTCCATGAGGTCGCCGGCCAGCACAAAACCCGGCAGGGCAATCAGCGTCATCGTATCCAAGCCGGCGTACATGCGCTGGATCATCGCGTACAGGTTGATATCCGCCATCAGGAGATAGGAAAGGGACGACACGCCTATGGACACCGCGACCGGGAGGCCGACGACGAGACAGACCGCCAGAACCAGAAACATGATCATCAGTGTCATAATAGGACATCCTCCTGTACGGCAGGTTTTTCAGGCGGTTGAAAAAAATCCTCCAGCGTAGTGACGATGAGCTGGAATATGCTGAACAGCGCCCCCGTGGGGATCGCGGCGTAGATCCAAGCCGCGGCTATCGGTAAAGTATCGGATTTTTGGACGCTTGTGAGCATGACCCCTTTGACGCCGACAGTGAAGGTGATGATCAGCAGCGCGAGAAAAACCGCGGCGTTAAACAGGCGGCTGCATACGGCGGCCCAGCCTTTCAGGCCGTCGCTCACAATAGTGATCGCAATATGCCGCCGGTGTTTGACGGCCAGAGCCGCCCCCATGAACGACGCCCAGATGAAACAATAGCGGCAGACCCCGTCCGCCCAGGGCAACGCGAAGCGGGGGGCCAGATTGCGCAGAAGCACCTGCAAAAACATGACGCCGATATAACCGATGATGGCGAGCAACGTCAGAAAAGCCGCCGTCTTGTCCACTGCGGAGCTGATTTTCAGTAACTGTTTCAAGTTACCCTCCTTAATTGAAATCCGGCGGCCCGACGGCCGCCGGACATTTGCGTATTACTCTTCGGCGAATATTTAGAAAATTGTTTCAATTATGGCGATCTGATCGGCAAACTGATCGGCGAACTGCGGCCAGACCTGTTCCTGGCAGACCCGGCGAAATTCGGCCAGATTTTCCTCGCTGACGATATTGTATTCCATGCCGGCGTCCGCCAGTTTCTGGGCGTATTCGTCCTCCTCCCGCTGGTAGCCCTCGGTGGTCTTCAGCAGATATTCCGCGAATACTTCATCCAGCACGGTTTTGTACTCGTCCGGCAAGGCGGCGTAAGAAGCGGGATTGCAGACGAAATCCGCGAAAGCACTCACATGGGAAGTTTTGGAAAGGTATTTTTGCACGTCGGCCATGCCTTCATTGAAATTGATCTCCATCGGATTTTCCTGGCCGTCGATCGTGTGCTGCTGCAAAGCGGTGACCACTTCGGCCTTGGCCATTCCCACCGGATAGGCGCCCAAGGCCTTAAAAGTCGCGATATAAATGTCGCTCTGCATGACGCGGAATTTTATGCCGACGAAATCCTCCAGCGTATTGATCGGGCGGATGTTGTTGGTACACTGCCGAAACCCGTAGCAGACGGCGCCGAAGAAGTGGAACCCGTTGTCCGCCAAGGCGTTCTTTTGGATCTCATAAATCTGCGGATCCGTCAGGAAAATCTTGGCGCTTTCCCAGTCAGGAATCAGATAAGGCAGATCGGAGACGCCCAGAGCCGGACAGAAATTGGCGAGTACGGCCTGAGTGACTTGGCCGCAGTCAATGATGCCGGCCTGCACTCCTTCGGCGATTTCGCGGTCAGATCCAAGGGAGGCGTTCGTGTAGACCTGCAAATTGAACCCGCCGTTCGTGCGCTCGGACACTTCCGCCGCAACATCGCGCAGCATACTGGCAAACAGGACGTTATCGGCGGATTGCGAGGCCAATTTCCATGTGACCTGCGGAAGATCCGCTCCTGCAGATCCCTCAGAACCGGCGGGCGTTCCCGATCCGGCGGGGGCGCCCGAACCTCCGGAACCGCAGGCCGCCATGAGCATGATCACAAATACAGAAATGATAACCAGCCAAAAAGAATTTCTCCTGAACATAGCACATTTCCTTTCTTTTGTTAATTCAAGCAACAGATAACCGCGAAAAAGTCAAAAAAGCGGCGAAAACTAAGTGAAGGCAATAGAGTAATACTTCCTTCATTGTCGGATGAAAGTAAAATAATTATAATACAATACACACAATTCATAAAACAGAAAAAAATTGTCGCGGCCACAACAAAAAATTGTAAGCCGCTTGTTTTGTTATCGTTGTTGTTGTATAGTATAATAACAATGTTATTCCCCAAATCGCTCCGTCGGCGCACTCAGGGTTCTCGACCAGGCCGGTAATGGAGGGTAATCATGGATTTCAAGCAGTTATATTATTTTGCGCAGATATGCAATTACAAAAGCTTGACAAAGACCGCCAAAAACCTGTATGTCACCCAGCAAGCCCTGAGCAAAAATTTGAAATCCCTGGAAAGCGAGCTGCAAGTAAGCCTGTTCGCCCGTATGCATGACGGGGTGCTGCTGACGGCGGAGGGAAATCGCGGGCGGAAAAGATCCTGCGTGATTTCAAAGCTTTTGAGACCGACGTCTATGACCATTTTCACGTAAAACGCGGCCTCATCCCTTTCGCCATAACCAACGGAGCGCTGCACAGCCTTTCCCCGGAAATCCTGCTGGATTTTCAGGGCGGGTATCCAAATATCCGCCTGTGGCACCAGTCATGTCCCGATCAATTAGCGGAACAGCGCGTGCTGGAGGGAAAAGTTGAGTTTGCTTGCATGGAGCGGCCGCAGGATCTTATCCATTTAGCGACTACGACTATCAAGGAAGAAAAAATAGTGATCTCCGCCCGCGGCGACCACGCTTTGGTCAACAAGCCCGAGGCGCATATCGCGGATCTGCGTGGTCAGCAGATCATCACCCACAGCAAGGATACGTACTTGTACCATATCATAGTTAACAGCTGCCGGCGTGCCGGTTTTGAACCGCATATCATTTTCAACAGCAGCGACGTCAGCTTGCTGAAAAAACTCCTGATCCGCGGGCGCGGCATATTCGTTACAGCCGAACACACTTTGAGCGACATTGCCCTTTA
This sequence comes from Gracilibacteraceae bacterium, assembly GCA_031263945.1. Taxonomy (GTDB): domain Bacteria; phylum Bacillota; class Desulfitobacteriia; order Desulfitobacteriales; family Syntrophobotulaceae; genus JAIRRL01. Next base: position 9,591 of record JAISEW010000258.1, read on the forward strand.
CCCGGAAATCAGGGCGGCGCCCGTCGAGGACCCGGACCTGAAGTGGCATGTTTGTTTTGTCTATCCGCGTAACAGAAAACTCAGCTGTGTCGCCCGCCTTTTTATGAACTATATTCTGGCCGCCTATGACCGCGCCTCTTTGAACGCATAAGTCTCTCTTAGACCCTGAAAACGCCTTGCTCCGTCTTATTCAGGCGCACGGCGCCGTCCGGCGTGACCAGATAATTGTCGGTGTTGAACGACCAGCAAGTCTCGGTCTCCAGGCCCGGGTGAATGGAAAGGAACATATTCTCCTCCAGGATCATGGTTTCCTCCGGCTGATAAGCCGGGCGCTCCACCATATCCGTACCTTGGCCGTGGCCGAAAAAACGCCCTTCTTTTATATAGCCGTTCGCTTCTTCGAATTTGTGCAGAGCCTTACGCAGATCCGCGGCTTTAACCCCCGGTTTGGCCATGGCGGCGAGCTGGGCCTGGATACTGACGGAATCAGCCACGCCTTTTTCCAACTCGGCGGAAGGCTCGCCTCCGACGACCCACATGCGGGAAAGTTCGCCCCAGTAACTGCCCGGCCCGTTGATTTCCACCAGCAAATCGACCGTATCTCCTTCCTGGAGCACGCGGTTTTGCAGCTCGAAAAACTTGTGCTGAGCTTTTCGCGGGCCGGAGCCGATCATGATATTCACGGCCTCGCCCCCCAGATCCCAGCAGGCTTTTTTGATATCGGCGGCGACGTCGCGCTCCGGGCGCCCCGGGCGCAGATAAATGGGGATAGCGGCATATGCGCGATCATGCATCTTCACGACATGACGCAGGAGTTCCAGTTCCTCCGGCGACTTGCGGGCCCGGATCAGATCGACGCCTTCGTCCGCGTTTCGCAATGTGGCGCCGGGCAGGCTGCCGATGATATAATCGGTAAAATAAAGCGGGGCCATGCTGGGATGGTAAATACCGAACTTTTTATACCCGCGTTTTTTCAGCCAGGCCAGAGCCGGCTCGGTAAAATAATCTTTGCAGGCCAGCCAGTTTGAGGTATAGGGGGCGCCGAAATTAAGTTCCAGACCGCGGGCGCCGTAGGGCATGGCGTTATTTTGGAACGGGCCGTGAGCAAAGAGAGCCATGCCGCCTTCTTGGGGAAAGAGCAGAAAAGAGCCGTAATGACAGAAATCCGCCGGCCAGTCGCAATAATAACGGATCACGCCGCCCTGGCGCGGCTCAAAACCGAACAGGATAAGACAGTCGATATCGTTAGCCCGCATATACTCCCGAGTGACTTCCCACCGGCGCTCCAACTCTCCGTCGCTGACCGCGCTCACATGCCGGTCCAGTTTGTAATATTTCATGGTTTCTCCTCTCAGACAGTAAAAATCTTCTGGGGCGTTTTGCTGAGACGAACAGCGCCGTCTTTCGTGACCAGGAAATTGTCGCAGGCGTTGCAATATGCCAGACGGTCGCCGCAAGCCGGGTGGATGGAAATGAACATATTCTCGGCAAACTTCATGTTTTCACCGTAAACGAACGAAGGCCGCTCCACCAGATCCACACCCTGCCCATGCCCCTGAAGGCGGTTTTCTTTTTCAAATCCGTGCCGCTCCTGATATTCCAGATGCAAAGTGCGCATATGCGCAGCCGGTACGCCCGGTTTGGCGTTCGCCGCCAGTATGCCTTGCAGCTCAAAGCTGGCGTTCATCGCCCGCAGCAAATCCGGGCCGGGTTCGCAGTCAACGCACCACATGCGCTGCAATTCGGCGTAATAGCCGCCGGTGCCGGTAAATTCCAGCACTATTTCCACATTGGAACCGGGCTGGATCACTTCGTTTTGCAGATAGATCGGGACATGATAAGATTTTTGTTTCCCGGAGCCGATCATGATGTTCATTTCCTCACAGCCCATGTCTAGGGCGGCTTTGCGGATATCCGTCGTCACATCGCGCTCCAGGCGGCCGGGCCGCAGCCACAAGGGCAGCGCGGCATGGATGACGTCATGGATGCGCACGGATTCTTTCATCGCGGCGAGCTCTTCCTCGGACTTCACGGCTTTGACCGCGTCGATCACATCGTCGGCGTCGATGAATTCGGCGCCCGGTAAATGATCCCGCAAATAATTTACATAATTGTAAGGCACGATAGTGCGGCGATAGAGACCTATTTTCCTGTAACCGCGTTTTTTCAGATATTGCAGCGATTGCTCCGGAATGAAAAAATCGGTAAAACCAAAACTCGGCGCCAGCGGGTAACCCATATTTATTTTGATATTGCGGGCGGTTTCCGGCGGAATAGCCGTCCCGCCCTGATAGCCGTGGCCGTAAACAGCCATATCCCCCTCTTTGGGAAACAGGAGCACCAAACCGTAGCTGTTTTCACAAGGAAAGTCCGTGAACCATTTGACGCCGCCGCCGCACCAAGCGTCCATCGCATAAAGCAGCAGGCAGTCGATATCCTCTTTTTTCATGCCCTCGCGGACTGCCGCCCATCTTCTCTCCAGTTCCGCGTCACTGATAACGGATTTGAGCTGACCGAAATGATACGTTTTAATCATTTTTACCTCTCTTTTTTTACGCGCTAAGGAACAAGGATCCGTTATTATCTAACGACGACCTTGATTCGTTTTGCCAAAAAGTTATCACGCTCTCATCCGACATAGTGATGATATCATCATCTTTTGATCATGTAAAACAAAAATAAGTTAGGCAAGCGCCAACAAACAGTTGTCCCACGACCGCGCTTCTTGGGCAATAATGGTTTGTAGCGCCGCTGTTTTTTTGCTATAATCTATCCCAAAATCAGACAGATGGGAGCTGTTCTCCATAGAAACGCCGCGAGCCGCGAATTTTATCCACGCAATAATCCGCGAAGATCTGAAGGAAAACAAAAACGGCGGGAGGGTATGCACGCGTTTTCCGCCGGAACCGAACGGTTATCTGCATATTGGTCACGCCAAGTCTATCTGCCTGAATTTCGGGACGGCTCTGGAGTTCGGCGGTAAATGCAATCTGCGTTTTGACGACACTAATCCGTCAAAAGAGGATGTTGAATATGTAGATTCCATCCGGGCCGACGTCCGCTGGCTGGGTTTTGACTGGGAAGACCGTCTTTTTTACGCGTCGGATTATTTTCCCCGTCTCTACGAATTCGCCTGCCGCCTGATCGAAAAGGATCTGGCCTATGTGTGCGAATTGACGGCGGAGGAGATCCGGGCTTACCGCGGCACATTGGCGGAGCCGGGCCGGGAGAGCCCTTACCGGGGGCGGGGCGCGGCGGAAAACTTGGAGATGTTTCACCGGATGCGGGAAGGCGAGTTCCCGGACGGAGCTATGGTGCTGAGAGCCAAGATAGACATGGCCTCTCCCAATCTCAATTTGCGGGATCCCGTGCTTTACCGCATCATGCGCCGGCAGCACCACCGCACGGGCGGCGCCTGGTGTATTTATCCGATGTATGATTTCGCCCACCCGCTGTCGGACGCCATAGAGGGCGTCACTCATTCCATCTGCACGATGGAATTCGAGGATCACCGCCCGCTGTACAACTGGCTCACGGATAACCTGATCGAGGAAAACCCGCCGCGCCAATACGAATTTGCCCGGCTGGAGATGACGCGCACGGTCATGAGCAAGCGCCGGCTGCGTCAATTCGTGGACAGCGGCGTCGTGACCGGCTGGGACGACCCGCGAATGCCTACGCTTTCCGGCCTCAGGCGGCGCGGCTATACGCCGGAGGCTATCAGGGATTTTTGCGAGCGCATCGGCGTGGCCAAGGCCAACAGCGTCGTGGACGCGGCTTTGCTTGACTATTGCGCGCGCGAGGATCTGAACCGGCGGGCCGAGCGGCGGATGCTGGTGCTGCGCCCGCTGAAAATCGTTATCGATAATTATCCGGCGGAGCGGACCGAGTATGTGGAAGCGGAAAACCACCCGGACGATCCGGCGGCCGGCACTCGGCGCCTGCCGTTCGGACGGGAGATCTACATCGAGCGGGACGATTTTATGGAAAATCCTCCCAAAAAATTTTTCCGCCTGCGGCCCGGCGGGGAAGTGCGCTTGAAACACGCTTATATCATCACCTGTACGGATCTGGTCAAAGACGCCGAGGGCCGAGTGAGCGAAATACACTGCCAATATGATCCGCTGAGCAAAAGCGGCGGCGAAAACGCCGGGCGCAAGGTGCGCGGCACTTTGCACTGGGTGGCGGCGCGGGAGGCGGTCAGGCTGGAAACCCGCCTGTATGACTCGCTGCTGCTGGACGCGGCGGCGGGGGACGCGGAACCGGACGACGGCGCGGAACCGCGGCTCAATCCCGATTCGCTGATCGTCAGCCGGGAATGTCTGGGCGAGCCGGCGCTGGCTGCCGCGCGGCCCGGCGAGCGCTTTCAGTTTTTGCGTCTCGGTTATTTTTGCGCCGACAGCAAGGACACCGCTTTTGAGCATCCGGTTTTTAACCGGATTATCGGTTTACGCGATACTTGGGCCAAGCTGGCGCGGGAAACGTGAATCGGCGGCGCGGCCCGAGGGCGGCGGCCTGTTTTATCCCGCTCGCCCTGAGCGCCGCTCTGCTGGCCGCCGCGCGAAGCAGCCCGGCATGGGCCGAATGGTACGCCGGCCATATTTACCCGGTTTTTCCTTACACGATAGGGCGCCTGTGTGCCCTGTTTCCGTTTTCCCTGTTTGAGTTTTTATTGCTGGCGCTGGGCGCCGGCGCCTTGCTGCTGACCGGCTGGACTCTGCTCGCCCTGCCCGATCCTGTGGCCGGGCGCGGGATCGGGCGTTTGCTTTTTCGCGTCTGCGCCGGGCTGAGCGCCGCGCTCCTGCTCTTCACCTTGACGGGCGGCGTCAACTACAGCCGGGAGACTTTGGCCGCTCGATACTCCCTCCAGATACGGGAGTCGTCTCCGGAGGAATTACGCGCTCTCTACAGGGAACTCGCGGCGGAGGCCGGCGAAGCTCTCGCGGCTTTGGAGCCGGCGGCGAGGGCGGTCGGCCGGGAAACAGGGGATGAAGCCCGCCGGGCCATGGCGGCGCTCGGCCGCCGCTATGCCCTCATTTCCTATTACCCGCAGCCCAAGCCGGTCCTGTTTTCCTCCGCGATGTCCTGGCTGGGGATCAGCGGTATTTTTTCCCCTTTTACCCTGGAAGCGAATTACAACAGCGATATGCCGGACTTCCAGATCCCCTGCGCCATCTGCCATGAACTCGCGCATGTGTCCGGCTATATGCGCGAGGACGAAGCGGGCTTTATCAGCTATCTGGCCTGCCGCGCCTCGCCGGAGGCGGCTTTTCGCTACAGCGGCGCCATGTTTGCGCTCAGCTATGTCCTGAACGCTTTGAGCGGCGCGGTCAGCCCGGAGGAATACGGCGCTCTTTACGCCGAGCTGCCGGCGGCAGTCGCAGCGGATCTCCGGCGGGCCGGCGAATATTGGCGGCGGTTTGCCGGGCGGGCGGCGGACATCCAAACCAGAGCCAACGACGCTTATCTGCGGGCCAACGCTCAGGAAAACGGCGTGCGCGGCTACGGGCAGGTCGTCGATTTGCTGCTGGCTTGGCGGAGGGCCGAACAGGCAAAATGACAAAAAACATTAAAAATGATAAATAAATAAAACTGACTTGCTAAAATATTAAAAGTATAATATAATGGTTAAAGCTTTAGAAGACGACACAAAACGGAGTTATCTGGAATTTATTATTCATGGAAAAAATACGCCATAATAAAATCTTAGAAAAAAATGAATAAAATTGAAAATTTAAAATATCACAAAGAGTGCAGTTTGTTGATTTCTCGTGAAAAATACTACACCCCATTTTCTATTATTGTATTCAACTACCGGCTGGAGAATACCCAGATCGAAATTCACGCTGGAAATTAAATTATTATTACAAGAATAATAAATTAGAATTAGTGCAAGAGCATAGCGGGTTATGGACCAGGCTGGAATGGGATTGCGATTATAATATGTAAAATATTATGCTGTCCCTACTAAGGAGTTTTGTCATGCAGATCGAGCAGCTTGTTTATCTGGTTGAAGTCAGTAAAACCAATTCCATCAGTAAAGCGGCGCGCAACACTTATGTTACGCCGCAGAATATCAGCAGCGCCATACGCAAACTGGAAAAAGAATACGGCGTATGTCTTCTGCACAGATCCGCCAGCGGCGTAAGCCTGACTGCGGACGGCGAAATTTTTGTCCGGATCGCGGAAGAAGCCCTTGAAAAAATCAGCGCGCTGGACGCTCTGAAATATCCCGCGCCGCGCCGCGCGAATGAGAGTTTTACTTTTTACCATCCGGCCAGTCCCAGTCCGGAACTTTTGACCGTGTGTTTGACGGATTTTTTCGCCCGGAATCCGGGCACGAAGGTGACAATTCTTGAGACTTCGCATGACGAGATCGTCAATTCACTGCGAAACGATTCGCGCAGCGCCGGTCTGATGATGGACGAGAGCAACCGGTTCAGCGCGGATGAATACCGGCGTCTCGGTCTGGAGATCATCAAGGCGGCGCCGGATCGTCTCACGGTCGTCACCAACCTGGAACTGCCCATCGCCAGGCAAAAATCCACCTCATTCGGCGAAGTGCTGAAATATCCGATCGTCATTTTTGAATATATACACCGTAATATTTGCGTGCGGCGAATACTCAGCCGTTACGGAGAGCCGAATATAGTGCTGGCCACGAACAACGCGGCCATCTTCTGGCAGACGATCAAGAGCGGCGCGGCCATTGGGTTGGGTATGGAGGATAAAATACGGCGCAGCAAGAAAACACACGGCGATATCCATCTCATCCCTCTGCGTCCGCGCAGCGAGGAGTTCACCTTTTTTATCGCCTGCGCCGCCAATAACGACTTCGCGCCGCGCGAAATATCATTCTTGCAGCAACTGCTGTAGACTGTAGACGCCGGTCGGAAATCAAAGACGAACAATAAAATCATCCTAAAAATACCCCAAAAACATCTCGTTACCGTTGACAAACTCAAGACGCCGCGGTATAATCAAATTATTCATAATTGACCGGTCAACTGAATAAACATTCAAAGGAGGCTCAACAGATGAACAGACCGACATTGCTAGACAAGTATCAACTTTTCATCGACGGGAAATGGCGGGACGCCTCGGATGGCAAAACATTTGAGTCGTATTGCCCGGCTAACGGGGAGCGTCTGGCGACCTGCGCCGAAGCGACGAAAGCGGACGTGGACGCGGCGGTAGACGCTGCCTGGAAAGCCTGGCCCGCCTGGAAAGCCGTTTCCCCGGCGGAGCGCTCCGCCATCTTGCTCAAGATCGCCGATATCATCGACGCGCATAAGGAGCATCTGGCGTTGGTGGAAACTGTGGACAACGGCAAACCGATCCGGGAAACGATGGCTATCGACGTGCCCGAATCCGCCGATCATTTCCGTTACTTCGCCGGCGCTATCCGGACTGAGGAAGGCTCCGCCGCCATGCTGGGCGAAAACACCCTTTCCATCATTTTGCGCGAGCCGATCGGCGTCGTCGGGCAGATCGTCCCCTGGAACTTCCCCTTCCTGATGGCCGCCTGGAAACTGGCCCCGGTCCTGGCCTCCGGTTGCTGCACCGTGTTTAAACCCTCAAGTTATACCTCCCTGTCCGTGCTGGAGCTGGCCCGGCTGGTGCAGGACGTGCTGCCGCCGGGCGTATTCAACGTGGTCACCGGCAAAGGCTCGCAGTCCGGTCAGTATATGCTGGATCACAAAGGTTTCCGCAAACTCGCGTTTACCGGCTCCACCGAGATCGGATGCAGCGTAGCGGCGGCGGCGGCGGACAAGCTGATCCCCTCCACGCTGGAACTGGGCGGCAAATCCGCCAATATTTTCTTCCCGGACTGCCAGTGGGATCTGGCACTGGACGGTTTGCAGCTCGGCATCCTCTTCAATCAGGGGCAGGTCTGCTGCGCCGGCTCAAGGGTCTTCGTCCACGAGGATATCTATGACAAATTCCTGGCCGACTCGGTCAAAGCCTTTAACAAGATCAAAGTCGGTCTCCCCTGGGAAAGCGGCACCCAAATGGGCTCGCAGATCTATGAGGCTCATCTGCAGCAGATTTTGGCCCGCATTGAGGACGGCAAGAAAGAAGGCGCCAAGGTCGTTTGCGGCGGTGAACGGGTCACGGACGGCGAGCTGGGAAAAGGCTGCTTCATGCGCCCGACTTTGCTCGTGGACGTGACTAACGATATGAAGATCGCTCAGGAGGAAATTTTTGGCCCGGTGGCGGTGGTCATCAAATTCCGGTCCGAGGATGAAGTGATAAAACTGGCCAACGCGAGCGAATACGGGTTGGGCGGCGCGATCTGGACCCGGGATATCAACCGGGCGATCAGGGTGAGCCGCGCTATCGAGACCGGGCGCATGTGGGTCAACACCTACAACAGCATCCCCGCCGGGGCTCCCTTTGGCGGCTACAAAGCTTCCGGCATCGGCCGCGAGACCCATAAGGTGATTCTGGAACATTATACGCAGATGAAAAACATCATGATCAATCTCGCGGAAGAACCGCTGGGCTTCTATCCGGAATAAACATTCCCGCCCGCGGCGCGGTAAACGAAACCCAGACAAATCAAAGAAATCCCGGCGACGGAAGCCGGGATTTCTTTTTATGCGCCATACATAATGTTGCTCGTTAGTCCGGTTCAACGCTCAATTCAATCAACTTCCCACTCTCAACTCTCCGCTCCCAACTCTCATCTCTCCACTCTCAACTCGCCATTCTCCACTCGTCCTGTAGTCTCGGCGCATAACCAAAGTTCCATCTTCTTCCAGGTTATAAACCACCACATGATTGGATTCACTTTTGAATTCGACGCAGCAGTCGCAGCAGTAATACTGATCCACGCCTATTTTGCCGACCAGGCGGCTGCCGCAATTTACACATATCATTTTATGACCCCCGTCCACACATACGCCGGGCGGTTTGCGGTTAGACTTGCGCCGCCCGGCTTTCATCCAGCAGTTGCTGCAGCGTCACATTATCTATCACGTTGCTCACCGCGTCCAAAACTTGCCCCCATATGTGCCGCGTCGCGCAATAAGCCATATCCTGGCAGCATTGGACGCTGTCCTTTCTGTTACATTCCACGGGCGGCGCCGGGCCGTCGATCGCCCGGATTATTTCGCCGATGACGATTTGTGCCGCGGGCCGGGCGATGACATATCCCCCTTTGGTGCCGCGGATGCTCCGGACCAGGCCGGCCTTGCGCAAATCAGGCACCACCTGCCCCAGGTAATGTTCAGACATGTGTTTGCGTTCGGCGATGTTTCTCAGCGACACCGGACCGCTGGCGGACAATTCGGCCAAATCGACCATAACTTGCAATCCATATCGTCCTCTTGTTGAAAATTTCATTCTCGCATCCTTCTTTCTTGATTTTCTCAAATTTGAATAAAACACGTCTCTATATTGATTCCCAGATCTTCGCCGCCGCGCTGCCGGAATGAACGGCGCGTTACGCTTGACGGGCGTTGGTTCTCATGTTACTGTAACGATAGCGAAAATATTGGGGAGTGTTGTCAATATGAATTTGTTTTCCGCCGGATTTGACCCCATGTCGGTCGCTCCGTTGGCTGAACGGATGCGCCCGCGCAAGCTGGACGAGTTTCTGGGGCAGTCCGCTGTGCTTGGTCCGCGGAAGCCGCTGCGACGCGCTATCGAGGCTGACCGGATCACATCCGTAATTTTATACGGGCCGCCCGGAAGCGGCAAGACTTCTTTGGCTCAGGTCATCGCCGCCCACACTGCCGCGAGCTTTGTGCGGATCAACGCTGTTTCCGCCGGTGTCAAGGAACTGAGGGAAATTTTCGACCGCGCTCTCAGCGATCTGCATCTGTACGATCGAAAAACACTGGTTTTCTGTGATGAAGTGCATCGTTTCAATAAAAGTCAGCAAGATGTTCTTTTGCCGGGAATAGAGCGGGGCGTCGTCTCTTTTGTCGGCGCCACCACGGAAAACCCCTACTTTGAGCTGAATGCCGCTCTGCTCAGCCGTTCCACCTTGTTTCGCCTGGAACCGCTGGGGGACGACGATATCCTTAAGGGTCTGCGGGCCGCTCTCGCCGACTCGGAGCGCGGTCTGGGAGAGTGGGCGGCCGATGTGGACGAGGACGCTTTCCGTCACTGGGTGGACCACGCGCGCGGTGATCTGCGCCGGGCCATGAACGCGCTGGAGCTGGCGGTGCTGACCGCCGTTCCGCAAAACGGGCGGAGACGGGTGACTCTGGCGGACGCGAAAGAGTCCATTCAAGAAACCTACTTTCGTTATGATAAACAAGGCGACAACCATTACGATATCATTTCCGCTTTTATCAAGAGCATGCGCGGCTCGGATCCCGACGCCGCCCTGTACTGGCTGGCTGTGCTTCTGGAAGCGGGCGAGGATCCGCGTTTTATCATGCGCCGCATCCTGATCCACGCTTCGGAAGACGTCGGCCTGGCCGATCCGGCGGTCATGCTGCAGGCCCAGGCGGCGGCCCGCGCTCTGGAGTGGGTCGGACTGCCCGAGGCGCAGATACCCATGGCCCAAGCCGTGCTGGCCATAGCCACCGCCCCTAAAAGCAATTCTGTGGTCACGGCGATCAAGGCCGCCCGGAATTTTGTGCGGGAACACGGCGCCGGTCGCGTGCCGGAACATCTGCGCGACCCTCATTCCGCTGAGGCGCGGCTGGGCGCCGGGGAAGGCGGAGCGGGCTATCTCTATCCCCATAATTACCCCGGTCATTGGGTCGCCCAGAACTATCTGCCCTCCGGTCTCTCCGTCCCGCGGTTTTATGAGCCGGCAGGCATCGGGGGCGACACGCGGCAAGGACAGCCGTCCTAATGAATGGGCGTACATGACCGTCAGGGACTACTATCGAAAATAAAAACAGTCACAGTTTAATTTTCATACAGTTCCTTAGCGGCGTCTTTACTAAAGCGCCACTTGAGAAATAAAATTAAGTTTTAGATGCGTTCTCCAGGTGTTAAGGAGCTTTAATCCTGCTTATTCAGCGTCTTTATCTCCGCTATGAGTTCCTCCAGTTTCGCGTCCATCGTCTCGCTGGGAAACTGGCAAGTGCCGACTTGCGGGTGGCCGCCGCCGCCATATTTCAGCATAAGTCTCCCGACGTTGACTTTGCTGGTGCGGTTCAGCACGCTGTGGCCGACCGCGGCTGAGCATCCTTTTCCGTCGCGGCCGCTCACGATCCAGACGGAGATGTTCTGTTCAGGATACAGGCTGTAGATCATGAAGCGGTTGCCGGCGTAAATCGTCTCCAGTCCGCGCAGATCGCTGACGACGACCTGTTCCTCCGTTACGGTGCGGCGCCTTACCATGTCGATAAATTTTTCCGTCTGGTCGGCGTACAGTCTGCTTCGTTCGACGATATCAGGCAAGGCCATTATTTCCTCGATGCTCTTTGCCCGGCACCAGTCTATCAGTTTTTCCATTAGTTGGTAATTGCTGACCTGAAAATCGTGGAATCTGCCGAGCCCTGTGCGCGGATCCATGATGAAACCCAGTAAGATCCATCCCTGCGGGTTGAGGATCTCCTCCCGGGTCAGATCCGCCGAATCCACCTTATCCACCGCCGCCAGCAGATCGTCGTAGCGCGGGAATTTTTTGCGGCCGCCATAATAGTCGTAAATAATATGCGCGGCGCTCGGGGAGGGCCTGCTGTCACCCTCGTATTTCCCGGCGTGAGCCTGACGGTCTTCCTCGCTGGCGTGGTGGTCGAACCAGAGTCCGCAGCCTTCCACATAGGGCACGTTGGCCAGGCAGTCGTTTTTGGTGACTTCGACGAGACCGTCCTGCAGATCTTTCGGATGCGCGAATTTCCAGCTGTCGATGATGCCGGCTTCTTTTAAAAGAACCGCACATGCCAGGCCGTCAAAGTCTGACCTTGTGATAAGTTTCATTGGTATTCCCCCATTCTTAAAGGAACTCGGCAATAACTCCGCGCGGGCGGCGCCTAGCTGCTATTCTAACACACCCGTCCCTCGCTAACAAGCTTTTCCGCATCAGGATATAAGATTTTTAACCTCCATAAATTTTTCTTTTCCCCTTGCCTTTTTCAGGCGCGGATAGTATAATATTTTGGTGTGGCTTTCATCGCGCCGGATACGGCGGAGGAAAATCATCGTGGCTGGGGGTGTAGCTCAGTGGGAGAGCGCTTGCTTCGCATGTAAGAAGTCGAGGGTTCGAATCCCTTCACCTCCACCATTTTTTATTTTGCCGCCTGTTTACTGTGAGCAGAGTGCGGCGGGGTTTCAGGGCCTAAAGAGGGTATTCCCGTATTATTTAGAAATATTCCCTGTTTATAATTATATCACATAAGGATAATTCGTCAAGCTTTTTATGGGATTTTCTTAAAAAAATTTCCTGCCGCGACCATTGTATGTATATTACATAATTTCCGTTTTAAGGGCGTGAGATTCCGCGCAAACAAAAAGAGCGGCGAAGTCGCCGCTCTTTTTGTTGGTTTTTACCAGCTCTGTCTGTGCGCCTGAAAGCATTCCGAACAGTAGACCGGTTTGCTCCCGTTGGGCTCGAACGGCACGGTGGTTTCCTTGCCGCAGTCAGAGCAGATCACCGAAAACATTTGACGCGACCCGCGGTTTTGCGCTTTGCGCGCCGCGCGGCAGGCCGGGCAGCGGCCGGGCTCGTTCTCAAATCCTTTTTCGGCGAAAAACTCTTGCTCCGAGGCGGAAAAGAGAAACTCACTGCCGCAATCCCTACAGGTCAAAGTTTTGTCCGTGAACATAGAAAAACCTCCACTTTTTTATTGCCCGTTCGGTGGGGATAACTTAACTTCCCACTGAAATTGGGCAGGAGTGAAGACTATCAATGCACCATTATTTAACGAGCAAACTCAGTATACACGATTGCCATTCATTTGGCAAGAGGTTTTGCCGCAAAATTTTGATTTAACAATTGACAACAATTGAGCGCTATAAGAAGTGTTTTGTGACCCGGCCGGCAAGGTTATGCCGAGAATTATAATCGAACGATGGCGCCGGGCTCCAGAGTCTTGATTTTTTGACCGAACCGGGTTATACTGGAGCGAATTATAATACTGACGTGAAGAAAGAGGGCTATTGATCATACTGAACGCGATTACATCGCCCGGCGAAGTCCGGGCTTTGAGACAGGAGGACCTGGCGGCGCTGGCGGCCGAGCTGCGCGAGGAGATTATCAGCGTGACGGCTGAAAACGGCGGGCATCTCGCCTCCAGACTTGGGGTCGTGGAAGTGACCATCGCGCTTCTGCGCGAATTTGAGCCGCCGGCGGACAGCATTGTCTGGGATGTCGGCCACCAGGCCTATGCTTGGAAACTGCTGACCGGGAGGCGGGAGCGTTTTGCCGGTCTGCGGCGTCCCGGCGGTCTGGCCGGTTTTCCCCGGCGGGACGAAAGTCCGTGCGACGCTTTCGGCACAGGACATTCCAGCACCTCGATCTCCGCGGCGCTGGGATTTGCCAAGGCGCGGGATATCCAAAGAGAGGGCGGTTACGCCGTGGCGGTGATCGGCGACGGCTCCATGAGCGCCGGCATGGCCTATGAAGCGTTGAACCACGCCGGAGCGGCCAAAACCAATCTCATCGTCGTTCTGAACGACAATGAGATGTTCATATCCAAACACGTCGGCGCCATGTCCAAATACCTGAACCGCCTGCGCACAGCCTCCGCCTACACGCGCGGCAAAAGCGACGTCAAGGCTTTTCTGCGCGGCCTGCCTCTGGTCGGCGAGACGATGAGCAACGCGGTGCGCAAAGCGAAAAACACCTTGAAATATTTTCTCCTGCCTGGGATGCTGTTTGAGGAAATGGGATTTACCTATATCGGCCCGATCGACGGCCATGACATAGCGGCTCTGACGGACGTTTTCGCTCAGGCCAAAAAACAGCCCGGTCCCATACTCGTCCACGCGGTGACGCGCAAAGGGATGGGTTATGAGCCGGCCATGCGGGATCCGGACGTATTCCACGGCGTCGGGCCTTTTGACCGTGAGACGGGAGAGCCGCGCAAAAAAGACGGCCCCCCGACTTACAGCGAGGTCTTCGGCGAAACCCTCTGCCGCCTGGGGCAGGACGACCAGAGCATCGTCGCCGTGACCGCGGCGATGGGCAACGGTACGGGGCTTGATCAATTCGGTCTTATGTATCCGCGGCGCTTTTTCGATGTCGGTATCGCGGAACAGCACGCGGTCACCTTTGCCGCCGGTCTGGCTTTAGCCGGACTTAAACCGGTGGTTTCTATGTATTCCACATTTTACCAGAGAGCCTATGACCAAGTTTTGCATGACGTCTGTCTGCAAAACGCCCGGGTGGTTTTTGCCGTGGACCGGGCCGGGCTGGTCGGCGAGGACGGGCCGACGCATCACGGGGTTTTTGACATCGCCCTGTTCCGCGCCATCCCGAATCTGACGCTCATGGCGCCGAAGGACGAAAATGAACTGCGGCGTATGCTCCGCGCGGCTTTTACCTTGCCGAACCCCGCCGCCTTGCGTTATCCGCGCGGCAAAGGGCGGGGAGACAAGCCGGAGGACGGCGACAGTACGCCTTTGCCGGTGGGAAAAGCGGAACTGATGCGCCAGGGGGCCGATGTTGTATTGATCGGGTTTGGCCCGCTCGTCTACCGCTGTCTGGAAGCGGCGGCCGAACTCGCCGAACGGGGAGTGGACGCCGGCGTGCTGAATCTGCGGTTTTTGAATCCCACCGATCGGGAAGCCGTGCTGACAGAGGCGCGGCGCACCGGCCGCGTCGTCACGGTGGAAGACCATATGCTGGCAGGCGGAGTCGGGAGCGCCGTCCTGGAAATACTGGCGGACGCCGGTCTGAACGCGGTGCGGGTAAAACGCCTCGGTTACGGCGATTATGTGACCCACGGGCCGATAGACGCCCTGCTGGCGGAAAACGGACTGGACACGGCCGGCATCACGCGCGCCGCGCTGGATCTCTGCGCTCAGACGCCGGCGTGAACTCAACCGACAAAGATATCGTCGTCGCCTCTCCTTTCCGCCATTTTGTCAAGATATGGCTGGCGCAAAGCCAGAGCGTGGATATAGGAGCAGAGCGTACTCACAATAGCTGTGCCGAGAAACGCTCCCGTCACCGTCGAACTCTGCAGCACCCCGATGAGGTTGAGCGTCGCCGTGCCAACAGGCAGTAAAAAGCAGAGCAAAGAATAGATGACCCCTATTTTTAGCCACTCGCGCTCCCTGGCCCTGACGCCTATCCATATAAAGCCAATAAACCCAATAATAGGGATGAAGGCGATGATGATCCAGAGCGAGCCGATGATATCACGGTAATTCATATCCAAATTTGCCACCTCCCGGCGTCGTAAAGAACCGAGTTCATTCAGCCGTTCCCCACAGACCACTGAGATTGCCGGCGGTCAGGACCGAGAGTACCAGACCGAACACGATCAGCACAATACCGGCGAACTGTATTCGGCGCGATACTCTATGCAGGCTTTCTTCATCCATCTCACCGCCGCGCCGCATTATGACGCTTATGACCAGCCTCGGTTTGCGCCAGAGCAGCCAGCCGAGCAGCAAATACATGACCAGCGACAAACAATAAGTGAGAGGGAATTCTATTTTGGCGGAAACCGGCCAGGCGATGGCGTAAACGACCATAAAAATCATGCCAAAACGGAATACAAAAGTAAGCTCCGGGTTTGTTTCGCTTTTTTTCTTCTGCCGTTTTTCCTTCTCCGCGGCGACCCTCTCCGCGAATGTCCGTGGACGAGGCGGTCCGACCGTTTTTTGTTTTCGTTTGGCCAAATGGCGCTCCTCTATCTAAGACTGACGCCGCTGCTTTCTCCTGACTGAGGAACTGTCTAAGGAGGAAAACAACGGCGCCAATCTGTTCCGGTTCAGTTAAGTCGATTCAGCAACAGTTAGCAGTTATTACATGGGCAATAAGCTTGTCACAAAAGCTGCGGCTTCCGGCAAATGAACCTGCAGTCCCGTGAAGACGTAGGCCTCCAGCATGACCAAGATGCCCATCAGGGCAGCCAGCACGACGGAGTGGCCGACGACGGCGCGGAAGATCGGTCCGATGGCGGCCATGCCCTCGTCCTTATCCTTGTAACAAGTGATAGAGGCCACGATAATGGACTGCGGGTCGATCATCTTGCCCATGACGCCGCCTGTCGAGTTCGTGGCCACAATTAGGACGGGGTTCAAATGCAGCAACTCGGCCGTGACGCGCTGCAGATGGCCGAACATGGCGTTGCAGGCCGAGTCGGAACCGGTGAGGAACACGCCCAGCCAGCCCAGCATGGCGGCAAAGAACGGATACATCACGCCGGTGCGCGTAAAGGCGATGCCGAGGATGACGTCCGTGCCGGCGTAGCGGGTCAGGTAGCCCAGTCCGAGCACGGTGCAGATGACGGTGATCGGCACTTTCATACGGTTGAGGGTCATCTTCAGCGCTTCGCCCCATTGAGCGGGGGAGAGACGGAGGATGATCAGGCCGGAGAGAATGGCGGCGACGAGGATGCCCGTGCCGGCCAGCGAGAAGAAGTTGAACACCCAGCGGGCGGCCAGCGGAGCGTGCTCCGTCACCAACGGGGTGTCGTAGGACGTCAGATTATGCAGATACGGGAACTCGATAGCCGGGCTGAACAGACCGCCCAGGAAGGTTTTCGCCGGCTGCCAGCCCCAGATGCCGACCGCTACAGCTAGGAATACCCACGGCATCCAGGACATGACGATTTCGCCCATGCTGTGCTTGGGAATGTTGGCGGCGTCGAAATCCTCGTGCCCCATGATGTGCTTTGGCTGCCAGACGCGGAAGAATAAAGTCGTGACGACCAGAGAGACGATGCCCGCGCCGATGTCCACGAGCATGACGTTGCCCATCTCCGCCATCGTGAACTGCGTGATGGCAAAGGACAGACCGCAGACGATACAGCCCGGCAGAACCTCAATGACGTCGGCAAATTTGCCTTTATCCATGAACACGAGGGTCGCGACCAGCCAGATCGGGATGATAACGGAAAAGAACGGCAATTGGTGACCGGCCATCTTTGACAGCAGTTCCGCGGGGATCTCGCTTGTGCCGGCCAAAGTGATGATCGGCGTTCCCACGGCGCCCCAGGCCACCGGGGCTGTGTTGGCGATCAGGCAGATAACAGCCGCCGTCAGGGGGCGGAAGCCGAGACCGCACATGATGGCGCCGGCCACCGCCACCGGCGTACCGAAACCGCAGGCGCCCTCGATGAACGCGCCGAAGGAAAAAGCGATCAGCAGGGACTGCAAGCGGCGGTCCGGAGTCAGGCCCGCGATGGAGTCTCGGAGGATCTCAAATTTACCGGTGATGACCGTCGTGTTATAAAGGAAGATAGCGCCGAACACGATCCAGCCGATGGAAAAAATACCGTACAGAACGCCGTAAACAAAAGCCATCACAGCGGAAGACGCCGGCATCCTACACATGAAGAGCGCGACGAGAAAAGCGGTGATGGCGGCGGCGATAGCCGCGTAGGGGGCGTAGATGCCCAGAATGGTTTTGCCGGTGTTTTTGTCCTTGTGCGGATGGATGGCCAGAAGATATAACAGCACGAGAACGGGGAGCGCGGATAAGAACGTGGATAAAAGAACATTATTCAGCGGGTCATAGTTTTGAATAAAAATGAATTCGGAGTCAGCCATAATTTCAGTTCTCCTTTCCGGAAACGTTTGCCTTACATACAACAGTGACGGTTGTGGAAATCATCGATATCGCCGGATAAATCAGCTAAAAGCTAAATTTTCCCTTCAACCCACCTCCTCTGCGGATATATCGCCGGCGTTCCAGACCGGCTGTAACCTCTGTCCCGCGACAGAATGATTTCCCCTGGCAAATAGTACCGGTATCAGAGCATAAGCACCACTCCCCAGTCGGTTTTCCCGATAGCGCCCACTGTCAAAAGGTATACCTTTTGACAGCAACTACCTGCCGTTTAGACTATCATAAATCCGTGTCGAAATCAAGAGGTTTTTGCATTTTTTGAAAAATTCACGATTCGACATTTTTCGACTATGTAGGAAAGGGAAGCACTGATTAATCAGTTAAATCAGGCTGCACGGTATGAAGCAGTTTTTAGAATCGATCGGTATGACTTTCTCGCACATACAGACGACGCCGCCCGGTCCCCGCTGCGCGGCAGCCTTGTCTAAAACGCTGAATTTCCTGATTTCGCGGCCGTCGGGGTTTGCCGATTTCTTTATTTCCAGCGGATGGATCAAATTGTTCCGCTCCACGAAAATATCGATCTCTTTCGCGTTGGCGTCTCGGTAATAAGTCAGGTTGGCTTTGCTTGGCGAATATGAGTAATTTTTCAGCATTTCAATGACGGCGAAGTTTTCAAAATAATGCCCGCTCGCCGCCCCGTTCATCAGAGTATCCCGTGTCAGCCACAGAGAAAGGTGCGCGGCCAGCCCCGTATCGCAAAAATACAGCTTGGGGGTTTTGGCAAGGCGTTTCAGAGCGTTATTGGCGTAAGGCGGCAGAAGATAGATAATTCCCATGCCCGCCAGCACTCTGAGCCATTCTTTCGCGGTAGGCTGCGAAATTTCCGCCGTGTCCGCAAGAGTTTTATAATTGACTTGCTCTGAAACAAGCGCGGCGCAGGCTGTCAGGAATTTTCCCCAGCGCAGGGCGTCGGTAACGCCGCCAAGTTCCGTGGCGTCACGCATGAGATAGGTGGTCGTATAAGCGTTATAATACTCCCGCCGCTGCTCGGGGTTTGCGCTGATAAGTTGCGGCATGCCGCCCCGCCATATATGCTCAAACACACTGAAGATATCATTCCTGGCAGCCCTCGCCTGCCGCGCTTGCAGGCACGGCAAGGTGAAATCCAAGTCGTCGTCAAAAAACACGCCGTCCTTTTCGTTCTTCGAAAGACTGTACAGTTCCAAAATACCGATCCTGCCCGCCAGCGTTTCTCGGACATTTTTCATCATATGGAACTGCTGCGAACCGGTCAGCCAAAACAGCCCCGTTTCCTCGGTTTCGTCGCAGAGTATTTTGATTTGACTGAACAAGTCCGGCGCGTACTGCACCTCGTCGATGATGACGGGCGGTTTATACGTCTGAAAAAACAAAACCGGGTCGGTTTTCGCGAGATGACGCGCCTGTATGTCGTCCAGCGTCACATAAGTCCTGTTTTGATTTTCCGCTAAGTGCCGCAGCATAGTGGTTTTGCCCACCTGCCGCGCCCCTGTCACCAAAACGGCCTTAAAGAACGCGCTCATGCGGGTGAATTTTCGCTCTAAGCTTCTAACTATATATTGCACCGCGCCTCCATAATAACCTCCATCCCGCCGCTGCGCGGCGGTACAAATGGGAATGAAACGTGGCTCTGCTGACTCTTTGTTAAAGTGGTGCTATGATTCTCTCCACCAAGGTGGTACACTTCTTTCA